>DXHA01000070.1 GCA_019113675.1 Candidatus Yaniella excrementigallinarum | reverse complement strand
ATTATCCCTGCAAATGATGGAAGTCCAGCCCACCAAGCGATTTGACGCTGTTGTTTTGTAGAGGCCCCAGCCACTTTCAAATCACTGCGCCACGTAAAGTATCCGCTCTGCGAAAAGCTAGTAATAAACATAAACGGTGCGTAAACCACAGTTTGCGGCAACATAAAACACAACGCCCAGATCCAATGCCCAAGCCGTTCGGTCAACATCATTCCAGCCACCAACATGATGGTATAACAGAGCATCAGCGCAGCAGAGAACGCCAGCGAGAACGGTCCAGTCAATCGACCCAACCGGTTCGCCCGAGCTACCCACCAACTCGCAAGACGCGTATCGAAATCGAAATACCCAGCCACAAGAATGGCGCCGACAGTCACGACAATCATGCAGAGAATCGGTACTATAGCCTCGGACAATTGGCCTCCTTCACCTCCACAACACCGTACCGAAAACGCTCTGATGCGTGACACCGAGCGCTCCTGGCTTCCGATCGAATCGATATTGTACTTGCTGCTGAGCAACACTTGGTAGTCGAAATACCTTCGGCCCGTACAATTGTCTGTCCGGTCCTCACAAATTCTGCGCATCACCCTTCCGTAGATCCGGAACGATTGCCCTGGGAATCATCATCTGCAGAGTCTCAGGTTCTAAATAAGCTAAACTCTTCTGGAGTCTCAGTAGCACTAGCAGGTTTCTGCGGAAGAGCTAATGTGGCTCAACCGGCGGGCGTGTTACGAAATTATTTAAATTATTTTTAGACCCGCTGGATCGGCACTGTCCCAGCGATCAACAAAACCCAAAACACTACAATTGGCAAATATGTGACTCAAAACTGCGTTCTCGAATTGCTTTTCCATAACAAAACGATAACCTTGGTAAAGATTTGGTAACGGCGGAAGGCTGAGTTATGTCAGCCAGTATGCCGAGCCGTACACGTCACACTGGGTGCATCCAACGTGTTTGATGTTTTCCCATACGTTGAAAATCACTCATTACCGAAGGACTACTTATGATTTACGCTACTCGTCGCGAACGCATCGAAGCCGAGAAACTTCAACTGCGCGGTCGCCGCATGCGCTCACTGAAGGTTGGCGTAGCAAGTTTCGCAACTTTCGCAGGCGTTACCGTTGCCGGAATTGCACCAGCCCACGCAGATCACACCGTTGAAAGTGGTGACACCCTCAGCGACATCGCTGCCAAGCACGACGGTGTCACAGTTTCCAGTCTCATGGAAGCCAACGGACTATCCTCGCACATAATCTACCCGGGCCAGAACCTGTCTTTCTCCGGTGACTCCAGCAGCTCTTCGGATAGCTCATCAACAACGACTTCCACCTCGAGCTCCAGCAGCACGCACACCGTTGCCTCCGGTGATACATTGGGCAGCATTGCCGCTCAGCACGGTGTTAGCGTCTCTGCACTGAAGAGCGAAAACGGACTGTCTTCGCATTTGATCTACCCGGGCGACCAGCTCACCATCCCTGGTGGCTCAAGCTCCGCTAGCTCCAACACGGGCTCTGTATCAAGCTCTTCCAACAACACGAGCTCGACATCCTCAAATTCTTCAAATAACACAAGCTCGACTTCCACCGAATCCAGCACATCTTCGAGCAATAGCTCAAGTAGCACCGACATTGATTCGAGCAACAGCGAGCGCGTCAGCTCTACTTCCACTGCCTCAACCTCGTCGACCTCAGGTGTCTCCTGGGCCGTCAGCACCGCAAATAGTTCATCTGCAAGCTACCGCTTGGGCGCAAATGGTGAAGGTAACCAGTGGGACTGCTCCAGCTTCACCCAACAGGCCCTGAGCCAGGACGGCAAGAGCATCCCTCGCAGCTCGTCGGCACAGTATGCTTCAGCACAGAAGATTTCCAAAGGCCAGCTGCAAGCCGGTGACCTCGTATTCTACGGCAATGGTGGTGTCTCGCACGTAGCCATCTACGTCGGTAACGGCCAGATCGCACACGCACGCAACCCCAGCGCCGGTCTATCCACTAGCGACCTGAATACCTACAACCAGTACAACAACGTTGTTGGATACGGACGCTACTAAATCGCAATAGCGATCTAAAACTCTCTATCTGAAAGCTGCCCCGCTGATGTCTTCATCGGCGGGGCCAGCTTTTTTAAACGCACAACCGTGTGGCTACGATCTCGGTTGCCGAACGCTCGCCACCTCGCCAACACTTATCCACAAAATGACCGACAGCTGGTCATCAGCGCAATGCACTTACGTAACGCCTGTTGGGCACAGGCCGACTAACCACACAGGGAAGCGGTTGAAAAGCTGGGAGAGCAGGGCACTGAAGTATCACGGATCAGCGTGGTGTACTTGCTTGTTGTTGCGGTCGGATCTCGCTCAACTGGCGCACAAATCCTCACCAACGGATTCTCCTACCGCCCACTGTGGCGTATACGTTAGGCCGGTCAGCTGGCTGGCGTTGATAGCAGCATGTCGCGATTGTGGGAACTAGTATGTTGGTGCCAGAGTGCGTGCAGTGGTGCGTAGATTGGCGGTTGGAGTTCCAGGACTTGCACCCGACCTGCCGCGGCAGTGCCCGGTTCGTGAGTTACGAAGGCGACGTCGTTGCTTTTGTCAACAGCGGTGACTGGTGGCATCCCTTGTCTTGCGGTACGTTCAACATGTGGCTCGAAGCCGCCCGTCTGGCGGCAGTAGTCGATCAACAAGTCCGTGTATCCAGAGCGTCCTGGCTCTCCCCATACAAGGATGCGTTCATTGGCTAGCTCTTGTAGACGAAGCTGCTCTGTGGTGGCGAGATGATGTTCGACAGACATTGCCACGCGAAGCCGGTGGTGTCCAAGCAGGGTGCGGGCAATCCCGTGAGGCGGTTCAATGGCCCGACAAAGACCCAGGTCGAGGTCTCCGTCGGTCAATTCAGTGATCAATTCATCGGGGTAACGCTGATGAACCAATGAGGTCACTTCTGTTTGAATGTCGTTTGCCTGATGGAGCCAGGCGGCGACTTCTTCTCCGGTGACAGCGGGAGTGTGTCCGATGCGCAGAGTCTCAGTTTCGCCACGCCCGATGCGGCGGGCACGCTGCAACGCAGTGCCAGCCATCCCGTGTAGTATACGGGCATCGTCGATAAGTGCTTGGCCGGCCGGTAGTACTTTCACGCCGCTGTTACCACGATCTAGTAGAGGCACGCCGACTTCGCGTTCGAGCGAACGAATCGAAGTGGACAGGGCTTGTTGGGACAGATGTACACGTTCCGCTGCGGCGGTAATGCTCCCCTCGTCGCCAACCGCGATGAGATGGTTGAGCTTATTGAGATCCATGATCATGGGCGTCCCCCATCAGCGTGCGTGTGAGCAGGTATATGGTCGTCAGATTGGCTGCCAATTTTGCGACTATAGCAAGCACCATGACTCGACGCAACGGTGATATCGCTGCGCCGAGTCATGCACGCTGGTCTCCAGCCGGCTGGAGCCCGGACAGACTTTCATGCCTGACCGGCCTCGATACGAGTAACCTTCCCGTCAGCGACTTCGAAGTTCCAGGCGGTACGCATCTGACCATACAGGTCGTTGCGGTAATCCGCTATCAGCGACCGACCATCATCGGTTTGGGATATAACGGCGTCCATACGGCCGCCAGCATTGAAGATCTCCTGGTCGGCCCACTGAGTGGGATTTTGTTCGTTACCGTCGTCGGATAGGGTGGCGTCCGCAGACATGGCTGCGAAAAACCCCTCCCGGTCGCCAGCATTCACAGCGGTCAGCAACGCACGTACTGCCGGGTCATTGATTTCCTCGACACTAAACATGAGTTCTCCTTTCATAGGATGATGCCTGCGACCAGTACGGCGCGGTGGCCACCTATAAGCTCATCTGCTTCTTTACTTATGCCAATGCTGGCTCACCGGGTGGTGTAACCGCCATTAGGAAACAGAGTCTGTCCTGTGAACCACCAGCCATCCGTGACCAGATGCTCGATTACAGGTGCGATGTCGTCGATCTGCGTGAGCTGGTTCCCCAGGGCTTGCGACTGATGAAACTGGACTCGCTGATCATTTTCCTGCGGATAGAAGAAAGGCGTATCCATCGGCCCCGGGGCGACCACGTTCACCGAAATCTGCCGATCAGCAAATTCCTTCGCCGCAGCACGAGTGAAATGCTCCAGCGGCGACTTTGCGCCGGCATACGTGGAATACCCGTCCGTAAACGCATTCTGCAAAGAGGTGCCTAAACTAACGATCTTGCCGCCATCATTCAGTCGACGCCCGGCCTCTTGAATGAAGAAATACCCAGCCTTGGCGTTGATCCCAAACATCTGATCGTATTCTTCTTCTGTGGTTTCCAAGATCGGCTTACGCAAGACCATTCCAGTGGTATTCACCGCTACATCAACACCACCGAAGGTATCCACCGCGACGTCGAATAGACGCCGCACATTAGCTACCTCGGTCAAATCTCCCTGTACGGCCGTGGCTTCCGACCCAGCCTGCTGCACAGCCTGAACCGTCTCATTAGCGGCAGCCTCATCGCCATGATAATGCACTACGACCCGGGCACCGGACTGAGCAAACATCCGCGACAGCAACCCGCCTAGGTTTTTCTCACCGCCAGCGATTACTGCGACTTTATCGGTCAATGTTCGTTGAGCCATTATTATTAACCTCCAATAACGTGAGCTATCTGCTCGCCCTATCAAGGCTAAATAGCCAAAACTACACGCGGAAACACAAAATACTCGTACCACCACAAACACCATCGATACCTGCAGGTCAGCGATTTTGCGCCTTGGGCCCATGAGCCTTCACGGACTGCTCCGGATGACACGGAAGGGATTGTTAGCCAAAACGGTTCTGCAACTGAAATGCTTGTGTGTCAGCCACGTACCCATGTTGATCGGAACAGTGCATTTTTGAGTTGCTTGTTGGCTGATAGAGTGTGGAGAATTCGCCACGGAGGGAGATCCAGAGCGTCGGATGAGGGGTGCGATGTCGCAGTAGCCGACTAGGTGACCTGATGTGAGGAAGGAGCTGAAGTCCCCTGCCGTGAGCAGGATGGTGGTATCGGTAGTGATTCCGACCCCTGGCGTGGAAATCAAGACCTGGATATCAGGGTGGGTATCGAGCATCGTCTCTACTTCGATAGCTATCAGGGCGGGTTGGGCTTTGACCTCTTGGATCTGGCCGGCCACCCGCGGGATCATGAGTTCCACGGTGGGTACCCTGGCATAATGACGGTTTGCTCAGCCAGAGCTTCCAAGAGGTGATCAAACAACACGGAAGGATCTTTACGCGATGGTTTTTCGCCCAGTGTTTCATCGCAGACTTCCCAGCGGCTTGCAGCCCGGCAGGCCCGTGATACCGGATCAATAACTCCAACACGATCGGGCACGTCAAAATGGTACCGGTAAAGGCTCGTTCCGGGGGGTGCTTCTATCGTTTTCGTCAAGCGGCTGAGGCCAGTTGGGTTGGCCGCGATTCATAGAAGGTGCCGTCTCTGAGCATGGCAAATATGACGTCTGATCTGCGTCGGGCGAGGGCGATGACGGCTTGGTTGTGGCGTTTGCCTTCGGCTCGTTTCTTGTCGTAGTAGGCGCGGGAGGTTGGGTCACCTTTGATGGATGCAAATGCGGAAAGGAACAGCACACGTTTGAGTGTCTTGTTGCCGCGCCGGGATGGGGCTTCGCCACGGATGGAGGTCCCGGATTGGCCGGTGACGGGTGCGATGCCGGCATAGGATGCCAGGTGTGCTGCGGATTTGAATTCCTTTCCCACGACTTCGGTGAGGATGCGTGCGGTGGTCCTGACCCCGATGCCTGGCATGGAGGTCAGGACTTCGGTAAGAGGGTGGGCATCGACCACTGCCATGATTTCAGTTTCGATATCTGCTCGTTGCTGGGTCAACTGCTGAAGTTGAGCAGCC
>DXHA01000069.1 GCA_019113675.1 Candidatus Yaniella excrementigallinarum | reverse complement strand
TATGTCCCCAGAAACCGCTGAACACCTCATTAACAGCGGTCAAGTTCAGCTGCAGCCCGGCTGGACAATGGCAGAAGTGCGACAACGTCTCAACACTGTTCATCAGCGCGGCTATGCGGTAAATCTACAAGAGACTTTTGATGACGAGATCGGTATTGCCGCCCCCGTCTATGACCATCGAGACAAGGTCGTGGCCGTGGTGCTGGTGGCAGCACCGGCATACCGAGTGGACGATAACACTACGGCCACACTGATTGAACAATGCCTTGCCACTGCCGCAACAATCTCCACCCGCATGGGCCGACCCGATACGGACTAACTTCAAACCGCGGCTTAGCACAGCTGGCAAGCTATTTATTGGGCACCACCAGCACCGGTGATACGGCACGGTTGAGCACTGTCTGGCTGACCGAACCTAACAACAGCCCAGTAAACCCACCTCGGCCTCGCGTCCCCACGACGACTAATGATGCAGTTCGTGAGGCATCGGACAATACCTCAGCTGGGTCTACATCAAAGAATCGCCATTGCACCGGCACGCTTGTTTGTTGTGTGACCTCTTCAGCCACCTGCGCTAGGCGAGACGCGACTTCTTTACGCATATCCGGAATAGCCGTCCCGTATATAGGTGAAATAGGCATCCACATGCTATTACTTAGCGGCTCTGCAGTAACCAGCGTCAACGAAAGGTTACGCTCCTGTGCATATTGGGCACCACGCATAGCAATATCAACCGGATTTGCATCCGGATCAACTCCTACCACGACTGTATTACTGAAGTCTGTGGAATCATCGACTTCCTCAGAGGTAATTACCCCGATTTCCGCCCATGCCGGCCCACCGATCAGCCGAGCATATTCAGATTCGGGCAATTTTTCGGCCTCTGGTCTATCCGGTACTACCAAACTCGCACAGTGAGCATGGGCGGCCACAGATGCCGACACGCTGCCGAGAAAACGACCAGCAAACCTACTACGGCCACGTTTGCCAACCACTACAAGAGCGGCATCTTTGGATTGTGATGTCAAAATCCCTGCCGCATCGCCTTCAATAGCTTCGGCTTGGACCTCAATATCGGCGGCCTCAGCTTTCGTCACAAAGTTATCTAGGACACGTTGAGCTTGTTGTTGAATAAGCCCGCGCGCTGCCTCTGGAAGGTACTCGTAGCCCGGCTCAATATATCCTCCGATCAGCTTTAGCTTCCCCTTGCGTTCTTGAGCAATCGATAACGCAAGCTCAAATGCCCGCTTACTATTATGTGACCCATCAATACCGACGACGATGAGTTCCGATTCCGTATTCGCATTATTTATATGACCCATAACACTATAGTAGCAAGGCGTCATATATAGCCCACGGAGTTCTACAGCAAAAATCGAACCGTGCCAAATAATTCGTCTATGCTTGTCGAACGTGAATGCTGTAGTTATTGCCGTGGCCGTGATGCTCTTACTTGCACTTTTACGTGTCCACGTCGTCATCGCGTTATTTATTGGAGCCCTTATAGGCGGCCTTATGGCTGGCATGGGGCTAGAAGCAACGATGCTGGCTTTTCAATCAGGTCTGGGAGATGGCGCCAAAATCGCCCTTTCGTATGCGCTCCTTGGTGCTTTTGCCATGGCGGTGGCGGCTTCTGGCTTACCAAAAGCCCTAGCCGACGGGCTCATAGCAAAGCTTGATGATAGCGCAGAGGAAGCATCACAAAAAGTTGTCACCACTACTAGGTATGCGCTTATTGCAGGCATCTTGGCTATGTCGATCATGTCGCAGAACCTGATTCCGGTGCACATCGCCTTCATTCCACTTTTGATCCCACCGTTACTGACGGTCATGAACCGGTTGCAGCTAGATCGCCGACTTATCGCCTGCGTGCTGACTTTTGGTTTAGTCACCACCTATATGACGCTACCGGTGGGCTTCGGTAAAATTTTCTTAGCAGACATTTTATTAGGCAATATTGAAAAGGCTGGACTCGACACTTCAGGCATCAATATCGTTCAAGCTATGGCTATACCCGCTGCTGGTATGACCCTGGGGATGCTTGTGGCAGTGTTCTTTAGCTACCGCAAACCACGATACTATCTTGACCGCCCCATCGTAGGCGCTACCATCGTTGAGCCCACGCCAACACGATATAACCTAATCATGTCTGTAGTGGCCATTGTGGCAACCTTTGCTATCCAGTTAATTATTCAATTTACCGGTTCTGAAGCTGACGGGCTGCTTCTAGGCTCCCTGGTAGGCCTAGGTATTTTCCTGATCTCAGGGGTTGTCCCATGGGATAAAGCCGACGACGTATTTACCTCCGGCATGCGCATGATGGCGTTGATTGGTTTTGTCATGATTTCAGCCCAGGGGTTTGCTGCCGTCATTAACGAAACGAACCATATCGAACCGCTAGTAGCTAGCGTTCAGAGTTTCTTTGGGGAAAATAAAGCCATGGCAGCTTTGGCAATGCTGGTGGTAGGTCTGATTGTGACGATGGGGATCGGCTCATCATTCTCGACGCTTCCGATTATCGCCGCGATCTATGTGCCGCTGTGTTCATCGTTGGACTTTTCTGTACTCGCTACCGTCGCCCTGATTGGTACAGCTGGTGCGCTGGGTGATGCTGGTTCCCCGGCGTCAGACTCGACTTTAGGCCCGACGGCAGGTCTGGCTGCTGATGGCCAGCACGATCATGTGCGAGATACTGTCATTCCAACCTTTATTCACTACAATATCCCGTTAACCGGCGCCGGCTGGATCGCAGCGATGGTTCTCTAGCAATACTGGATAAGAATTGCGGTATCGCTGGCCTTGTCTTGAGTCGCTTTTTGGGCAAGCCTAGTATGGATTCGAGCGGCGAAAGACGCCATAATCACCCGACAGTGCAATTGGAGAACTACTTATGGCCACTACAGCAAAACCTCAGATGACCGATCATGACCAGGTCCCGCATGTTTTCACCCAGTACAACGGCCAACAGCAAGAACTGACCTTCTCCAATCAGGAGTTCCAACGCCGCCTGACCCGTGCTCGGCAGCTGCTATCATCGCAAAACCTAGATGCGCTTGTACTGACAAGTATGCACAATATCAAATACTATTCTGACCTTGTGCCTTCGCCATTTGGTCGAACCTACGCGGTAGTCATCACTCCGGAGGATTCTGTAACCGTTACGCCATGGGTCGATGGTGGCATGCCTTGGCGAACCACCTATGGCGAAAATATTGTGTACTCGGATTGGGAAGCCAATAACTTTCATCGTGCGATTCAACGCGTGCTAGATCAGCGCAGCATTAAACCGAATCGTTTGGGTATTGAACATGATGGACTGACAGTCGAAGAGTATAAGGTATTCGACGCTTGGTTTGATACGGCAGAGCTGGTTGATGTGTCGGTTGCCTTGATGAATCAGCGGCTGTTGAAATCCGAGGAAGAAGTCTATCTCATTCGCCAGGGCGCCAGGATTGCCGACATCGGTGCACGGGCTGTAAAAAATGCGATTCGCGAAGGTATCACCGAATACGAGCTTGCACTAATCGGTACAGAGGCCATGGTCCCAGAAATTGCCAAGGTGTATCCGACAAAAGAGCTTCGTGAGACTTGGTCACTGGTCCAGTCCGGCATCAATACCGACGGCGCTCATAATTGGCCCACCACTCGTCAGTTACAAAAAGGCGATATCTTATCGGTGAATCTCTTTCCGATGATGTCAGGACACTATACGGCCATGGAACGTACCATGTTTTTGGGACAGCCGGATAAACGCAGCCTCGAATTATGGAAGCTCAATGTAGAAGCCTATGAGCTAGGACTTGAACTCATTAAGCCAGGTGCTGTTGCCCAAGAAGTTGCAGCTACCATTAACCGCTTCTTTGAAGGCCATGACCTATTAAAGTATGCCCCAATTGGCTATGGCCACTCCTTTGGCGTGATGAGCCCGTACTACGGTCGTGAAGCCGCCATGGAGTTCCGCGAAGATATCGAAACCGTATTGCAACCAGGAATGGTGGTCTCAATGGAACCCATGCTCACCATCCCCAATAATCTTCCGGGTGCTGGCGCATACCGTGAACACGACATTCTGGTCATTAGCGAAGATGGGGTCGAAAACATCACCGGTTTTGAAGTCGGCCCAGATCATAACATCATCGATTAATCCGGCCAAGCGTTAGAGTTAGCTGCCAGAGCGGGGCAGGTTCTGCCCCGCTTTCCTGGGAGAAAACTCAGGTGACGCGAAAACCCCACATGCATGCATGTGGGGTTTTCCTTTGGTAGCTGTGGGCGGATTCGAACCGCCGACCTCACGATTATGAGTCGTGCGCTCT
>DXHA01000068.1 GCA_019113675.1 Candidatus Yaniella excrementigallinarum | reverse complement strand
TTGTTGTTTGAGACGAACACTTGGTGTGGAATCCCAGCGCTTTCGGCCCAGCGGTTAAATTTTGCTGCCCCACGACCATCAGAGAGGTAACGCTGGGTGGCGTTGACCTTTAGGATCGGCCCGGCGTTTGGCTGTGGTCGATGCTCAGGATCGTGGCGTTCCGGGTAGTTGGGGTGCACCAAATGACCGCCGTCGGCAGATAACAACGTGGAATGGGCGATAACACTGCGGTGTAGCTGTGCGGGGATATTTTGACTGGCCAGAATCAGCTGCAGCATCTCGTCCAACATTGGCCCACCGGCACCGGTGCGGGTTTCGGAACCGACCTCTTCGTGATCAAAGGCCGCTAATACCGTGATGTGCTCTGATTCGGCGTCTAAGATGGCGCGCAATCCGGCGTGGACGGAGACCAGGTTATCCAGGCGTGGGGCGGCAAAGAATGCATCGTCAATGCCGAAGGTGGCCGGTGGCTGTGTATCGGTGAGGACTAAGTCAAAGCCTCGAATATCGGCGGGATCGATTGTGGTGTGCTGCGCCACGGCTTCGATGATGTTGGTCTGTTCGCCGATTCCAATAATGGGGACCAGGTGCTGTTGGCGGTCGAGTTTTAGTCCTTCATTGACGCTGCGATCCAGGTGGATGGCTAATTGTGGTATCCGGGCCATGGCGGGTGTATGCACCAGATGTGCGCCGTCGTCGGTGATGAGTCGACCGGCAAAAGCCAAGTCACGATCCAGCCAGGAGTTCACCAGTGCGCCACCATAGACTTCCACACCTACGCGGCTGTATCCGGCAGAGGTGTTATCGGGTGTGGGCTTGACGCGGAAGGTGGGCGAATCAGTGTGGGCCCCAACAATACGGAACGTCGGGTGCTCGGGTAGGTTTTCGGGGATGCGCCAGACGATGACGGCACCATCACGGACCAACACGTATCCGCCAGGAGCGCTTGGTAACGGGCCTGGTGCGTCGTCGATGATGGTAAATCCGGCATCGGTGGCGCGGGCGGCGACCTCGGCGGTGACATGGTAGGGGGTTGGACAGGTGTGGATAAAGTCGGCTAAATCATCAAGGTAGCTGGTCATGTTCCGAGTCTAGGCGCTTGGAGTCCAGGTTGTCTTGAAAGGTTGTGGCATCGTGTGGAGTACGGCGCAGCACCAAAACGTCGTCGGCGCCGTCGAACTCAGCACCCAGCGGGTCGTCAACGGGCAGCTGTGAGTGGTGCTGTTCTTGAAGGGCGGTGCGCACGGGGTCGTGGATTGGGTCGTACATATCGACGATGACTCGGATGATCAGGTAGATCAGCACGGTGACGTGCAGTGCCACGCTGGCCAGATAGATTTTTTCATCCATCAGATGTTGGGTTTCGTAACCGGAGGTTTGGCCCGATAAGAAGCCCCAGATGGCCCAAAAGTGCAGTAATTCAGCTGCGGAGAAGATCAGGAAGTCACGCCAGTTGGGCAGGGCAAGCACTAACAGTGGGATCAGCCAGAGCACAAACTGTGGGGAATAGACCTTATTGACTAAAATGAAGGCCGCAACGATCAGAAACAGCAATTGGGCCAGGCGCGGGCGGTGTCGTGTGGTTAGTCCGAGCACAGCGATAATCCCGCAGGCAACAAAGAAGGACCAAAAGGCATATGCGGACAATTTGTCGCCGCTGATCTGGGTGCCGGTGGCCATGCCATAGGCGTGCCACAGTGATGACCAGCCTGGCGCTCGTTCGGCCGAATAGGTATAAAAGACCGACCATGCGTCGGGGTTGAACACCATCAGCGGCAGGTTGACCAGTGTCCAGGTAGTCACAGCACCAGCGGTAGTGATAAGCAATGGGTAGTAACGGCCGGTGCGGATGGCCAGTACGGTGATGGCGCCCAGCAGTAATAATGGGAAAATTTTGACGGCGGTACCCAATCCGATGAGGACTCCTGCCCAACCGTAGCGGTGTTTGGCAAAGGCCCACATGGCCGCTAGAAGTAAGGCGAGAGCCCACATATCCCAGTTAATGAACCCGGCGAAGATAATCCCCGGGGCGACTGCGACCATGGTTGCATCCCAATATCGTAGCCCGGCCAGCTTGGCCACCAGTATGGTGATGACCATCCACAGCGCAACCACAGCCAAAAAGTTTAGGTCATAGAAGATCAGATTGGCGCCGGCTTCCACCCCAAGGATTTCAGCCAGCGCAGCAAGCCCGTGGGCGACCCAGGCGAGTAAGGACGCAATCACGGCGATGAGGACGGGGTATTCAAATGTGCTGTCAGTACGGAAAGGGGCCCATGGATCATCAGCGAAACCGCGTGAAGTCCACAGTCCCGTCCAGTCGGCATAGCAACCCCCAAAATAGACCTCGGGTGCGCCCCAGCCGCCCACCCGGCACGGGGTTTTAAGTACGGCAGCAACCACGGCGGCCAGTGTTACTAGCAGGATGAGAATGCGTGCGGGGGTAAATCTGGTGCGGATTCGTCCAGCGATGGTGTATTTGCCGCGCGGTGAAATTCTGCTGTGGCCGGAACCGGGGTGCTGTGACCTCGGATCTTTTACCCTCAACATGTCGTGTTCACTCGCCATGAGCAAAAGTCTACCGATACAGGTGGTTATACCGCATCACGTGAGGCGTACGGCCGATAATCTGTCGTACAATACAAAAGATTCAAGGCTTAAACACATCATCCAAGGAGTCTCGTGCTGTCCAACCAAAAAGTTCGCGTGGCAATCGCCGGTCTGGGCAACTGCGCTACCTCACTCATCGAAGGCGTTGAATACTATAAGAACGCCGCACGTGACGACACAGTTCCAGGCCTTATGCACGTACAATTCGGCGACTATCATGTGTCGGATCTCGAGTTTGTCACCGCGTTTGAAGTCGACGCCAAAAAAGTCGGGCTCGACATCTCACAAGCGATGCGCGCGTCAGAAAATAACACCATCAAACTCACCCAGGTCCCAGAAACCGGTGTCAAAGTACTGCGCGGGCCAACCCTGGACGGACTAGGCAAGTATTACCGTGAGACCATTGAAGAATCCGAAGCCCAACCGGTTGATGTGGTCCAACAGCTCAAAGCTGATCAGGTCGACGTCTTGGTCGCCTATCTGCCGGTAGGTTCCGAACAGGCTGCTAAGCACTATGCCCAGGCTGCCATGGATGCCGGTGTTGCTTTTGTCAACGCGCTACCGGTGTTTATCGCTTCGGACCCAGAATGGGCCCAGAAGTTCACCGATGCCGGAGTACCCATTGTTGGTGACGACATCAAATCCCAAATTGGTGCAACCATCACCCACCGTGCCCTGGCGGCACTCTTTGAGTCCCGCGGTGTCACCGTAGACCGCACCTACCAGCTCAATGTTGGCGGCAACATGGACTTTAAGAACATGTTGGAACGCGAGCGCCTGGAATCCAAAAAGATTTCGAAAACCCAGGCAGTGACCTCGAATATGAAGGCCGATCTTGCCGCCGACGACGTCCACATTGGCCCATCAGATTATGTTTCCTGGCTGGATGACCGCAAATGGGCTTTTGTGCGCTTAGAAGGGCGAAACTTTGGTGATGCTCCAGTATCGCTGGAATATAAGCTTGAGGTCTGGGACGCTCCGAACTCAGCCGGTGTAATTATCGATGCGATTCGGGCTGCAAAGATTGCGCTGGATCGTAAAATTGCCGGACCGATCTTATCGGCGTCTAGCTACTTCATGAAGTCCCCACCGGTACAGCACCACGATGAACAGGCCCACGATCTGGTTGAGGCCTTCATCGCTGGGGATATCGAACGCTAAACCACAAAACCTTCTTACTATGCGCGCCACCGGAGAACACCGGTGGCGCGTTTTTCTACTGAGCTACTTTCTAAAGGCGTATGCAGCCAAGGCGCCCGCTAGAGCCATATTCTTTCGGAAGTGAATAATCTCTGAAAATCGCTTACTATCGTCCGATTCTTTCCAGTATGGGTGTCCAGCCAACGATGTGGGGACCAAGGCTAGTGCCAATCCAGCAGCACCTGTTCGTGCGCATATACCTGTGGCTAAGGCTGCCCCACCAGCAATCATCGCGGCACCGTTAACTCGCACAGCCAATTCGGGTTGAGGCACCCCGAGGGCTTCCACAGCCTGTACTCTTCCGCCGGGTTCTTTAACCGCTTCATAGCCGAACATCATAAAAGCAGTACCGACGACTGCTCTGCCTAGCGTGTTCACAATTTTCATATAGTCCTCCAAAAATAGCTGAGGCCACAGAACGGCCTCGACCTCATCGAGGATACATTTTCATCTGACTGACCTAGATACGTGAACTCTTACTCAAGACGACCAGGGCTAAAACAGTATCTGTCTGCGGCTTAGATGGATTGCAGCGCAAGTCGTCCAAGTTTTTTAGCTTTCGCCATTTGTACTAACAGCACCGCGATACCGATACCGGCGCCAAGTATTGAGAACACCATGTCGCTATTGAGCATCATAATCGCGCCGATGGCCATAATGATCGCTAAATACCACGACATGTTCACCATGAAGTGCTGTTCCATAGCAGTACACAACAAAAGGATGCCGATTAATGCGGTGGCGACGACAGCGACGCCTTCCCCAACTGTGACGTCACGCAGCAATAGCTCAGGACTGTAGGCGAAAATAAAGGGGATAACGAAACCGGCGGTGGCAAGTTTCAACGCGGCAAATCCGGTGCGCATCGGGTTGCCACCAGATATGCCGGCTGCAGCAAATGCTGCCAGAGCCACCGGGGGTGTGATGTTAGCGAACAGCCCAAAATAAAACACGAACAGGTGGGCGACGATGGGTTCTACACCCAGCGTTGTTAACGCCGGTGCGGCCATGGTGGCTGTAACAATATATGCCGGAATGGATGGTAGGCCCATTCCCAGCACCAGGCATGCCAACATCGTGAACACCAAGGTCCAAAAGAGAATCCCTCCGGAGAGTGAGACGATGGCTCCGGCTAGCGTCACGCCGAAGCCGGATAGCGTAACCACTCCAACAATGATGCCCACTGCTGCACAGGCTGCTGCTACACCCAGCGTCTGACGTACGCCGTCTTCCAGTGCACCAATAATATCTGTGATGTTCATGCGGGTACTTTTGCGCAGGGTCGCCATAACAACGGTGACAATGATGGTCAGTAACGCCGAATATAGGATCGTGCGCCCAGAAAAGAACAGCATGTAAATCAAAAACAGCAGTGGAATGAGCAGATGTCCGCGTTCTTTAAGCACATCCCACACTGCCGGTAAGTTTTCACGGGAAACACCCTTGAGACCTTCCCGTGTGGCACGCAAGTGGATTTGGACGATCAGGCTGATGTAGTAGAGCAGAGCAGGAACAATGGCGGTAATTGCCACGGTGGTGTAGGGCACGCCCAGTGTTTCAGCCATGATGAACGCTGCGGCACCCATCACCGGTGGCAGAATCTGGCCACCAACCGAAGCCGTGGATTCCACCGCGCCGGCAAAGGTTCTGGAATACCCAACCTTTTTCATCATCGGGATCGTAAAGGCCCCAGTGGATACGACATTGGCAATCGCAGATCCATTGATAGAACCCATGAAACCTGAAGCTATGGCCGCCACTTTGGCGGGGCCGCCGCGAGTCTGGCCGGCAATGGCCAGCGCCAGATCATTAAACAGGGTAGACATTCCTGACTTGGCCAGGAAGGCACCGAAGAGAATAAACAAAATAATGTAGGTGGCTGATACCCCAATTGCGGTACCAAAAATGCCTTCTGTTGTGGCCAGAAAGTTGTACGCCAAGGTGTCCCAATCGTAACCACGGTGTCGTAGAATTCCGGGCATATCGCGGCCGAAGAGGCCAAAGAGAATAAACAAAATGGCCAGAATCGGTAACGCCATGCCTGACACACGACGGGCTGCCTCCAAGACGAGGACGACGAGCAAGGTGGCTACCAGAATATCGGTTTCGCTGAATCGGCCAGCCTGTAGTACGAGCTTTTCATAGTTGATAATTAAGTACAGGGTGGGTATGAGCGACAAGACGGCTAAGGCCGCATCAATAAGATGCCAGGTTTTACCCTGTGCTTTACGGAATGGCGGATAAAGCAGGAAGATCAAAAAGAGGATGGCGCTGACGTGAATGGAACGATGGATCAGCGTTGGCGGCGTACCAAAATAAGCGGTGTACATATGGTAAAGCGCCAAGAATGCTGCCACGGCGGTAATGAGCATCGCCAGTGGCCGCCACGTCGTTGTACGTGTCCGTGATTCAGCATCGTACTGTGCTGCGATCTCGGCGGCGGCTGCTTCCTGAGCTATGCGCTGTTCGTCGCTTTGCGGCGACATCGCAGTGTCGTCTGATGAAACCTCAAGCGGTTCTGTGGATCCGGAATTTTTCGTGTTCATGACGGTCTCAGTTCCAATAGTTCGTGGTCGGGAAGCGTCATCGCGTCAATAAGGGTCTCATCACCGTTGATGGCAACACGATAATCGACATCGTGGGAATGTACCCATCGGATAGCCTCAAACGGTTTATCAATATCTTCGATGATGATCCGATCTCCGTCGCGTCGAAGCGTACCTTCGTCCATGGGCATGCCGGCTCCATAGGAGCTAAAGACGGTACGAGTCAGCGAGAACTCGTCACCGACAAGTTTGAATGTATCGCTCCAACGGGTCAGCTCAATGGAGTGTATCCATGACAGGGTGATTTCTGCTCCGATATCGACTTCCACTTCTGCATACACCTGGTGGGTGCGCTGGTGGCGACATACCAGTGTTCGCTGTTTGGATGTACATCCAGCCAGCGAAACCCCGAGGGCTGAAACGACGGCAGTTACCGCAATGGTGCCCAACTGCCGTCGCGTCAGATCGCCTACGATCATGCGTCGTCGGGGATTTCTACGTCATTTTCTTCAAGGTATTTCTCGGCACCAGGGTGCAATGGCACGGTGAGTCCCTCAGTTGCATCCTCTAACGTGATATCTTCAGCTGCCGCATGGGAATTGTGGATGGCATCAAGATTGTCAAAGAAGGTCTCTGTGATGTCGTATACCGCATCTTCACTGAGTTCTGAACTTGCCATCAGGTGGTTCATGACCCCTACGGTCTCAACATCTTCGGATTGTTCGTAGGTGTCTCCTGCGATTTCGTCGTCAATAAAGAAGTCGTATTCATCAAGGAGCTTGTCTTTACCTTCACCGTCAATCGGTACAACAATGAAGTCAGTGTTAGTGGCCAGCTCGGTTAGCGACGGGTTCGGTACACCCGAGGTAACGAATGCGGCTTCGATATGACCATTGGCCATCTGATCGGTTGCCTCAGCGTAGGACAGGAAGTCAGCTTCCATATCGTCGTAGGACATATCGTAGGCATCCAAAACTAACTGGGCGTTGAGCTCGACGCCGGAACCAACATCTCCGACCGCGACGTTACGGCCAGCAAGGTCGTCAATGGATTCAATACCTGATTCGGTGGTTGCCACGACCTGTACGGTATTGGGGTAGAGCGCGGCGATGGCCATAAGGCCTTCCCGTGCATCATCTTCGAATGGTCCGCTTCCCTCAAGCGCCTGTGCGTTAGCATCGCCCATCGTAAAGGCCAGTTCAGCATTACCATCGGTAAGCAGGTTGATATTTTCGGCCGATGCACCTGTGGCTTGAACTGAGCTATCTGATCCCAGTTCGTCCTCCAACAGATCCGAGAAAGTGGCCCCAACCTGGTAATAAACCCCTGATGACCCACCGGTTGCAATGGTCAGAAATTCCGCGTCCTGGTCGCCGGCACCTTCTGCGTCATTGTCTGCGCCGTTGTCATCACCGCCACACGCGGTCAGCACGAGAACGGATGCGGCCAAGATTCCGGTTGCTTTGGCCAACAGTTTTCGACGGCTGGCTTGGACAGCATTAAACGTCAGTCTAAATACCATGTGATATCCCTTCGGTGTGTTTCGGTGCCCACCTTCGCCGTGCGAACTATCTCATCGATGGGCGTGATAAATGCCACTTGCGTTAGGAACCTACTATACAGAATCCGCTTGGCTCAAGGACTCAGCAGGCACCCGAGCGCGTTGGCGATTCGCATCGAACATCGTGACGAGCCGGACCGGAGCAGAACGTTCAGAATAACAATCAATGTCGTTACATATACTTGACACTTTCATCTATTAACGCTTGGATATGTGGTGACCTGAACCACATAAAGGAGAGTGCCTGTCATGAGTGTCTCATCGACAACCACTGACCCCAATGCAGCACTTGAGCAGCTGAGCCCAAAACAGCAGCGCAAGGAATCGCGTCGGGTGATCTTGTCCAGCTATTTGGGCTCATCCATCGAATACTATGATTTTTTGCTCTACGCCTCGGCCTCAGCGCTCGTATTCCCAACGGTCTTTTTCCAAAATCTAGACCCACTGGCCGGCACCATTGCCTCTTATGGCACCTTTGCCGCCGGCTATCTTGCACGGCCACTCGGCGGAGTGATCTTTGGTCACTTCGGTGACAAGCTGGGCCGCAAAAAGATGCTGGTACTGTCGATGTTCATCATGGGAATCGCCTCAACGCTGATTGGCCTGGTCCCGGGCGCTGCCACCATTGGCTCGTGGGGTGCGGTCATTCTTGTGCTGCTGCGCATGTTGCAGGGCATCGCCGTCGGTGGTGAATGGGGTGGTGCCGCACTGATGGCTCTTGAGCATTCAGAAAAAGGCCGGCGCGGTTTCGCTGCATCATTTACAAATGCTGGTGCACCAACCGGGGCCGCACTAGGAACCTTTGTTCTGGGTACGTTTGCCGCTGTCTTACCTGCCGATGCTTTTATGGCCTGGGGCTGGCGTGTGCCGTTCCTGCTGTCCTTCGTACTGCTCATTGTGGGCATGGTTGTCCGCTCGAAAATTTCCGAGTCACCAATTTTTCTTGCCGCCCTCGCCAAAGAAAAACAGGACCAAGACAAACCAAAAAATAAACTACCGATCCTCCAGGTGCTCCGCCGCCCCAAGGCATTGATTCTGACCATGCTGGCCGGTGCTTCCGGTTTCGCCTTGCAAGTCCTACTATCAACGTTCTCCGTCAGCTACGCCACTGAATACGGTGCCGAACGTTCCGCTGTACTATATGCTTTCGCAATTGCTTCAGTCGCCTCGGTGTTCTTTGTGGTGTTCTTCGCACACATTTCCGACAAACTTGGACGACGCCCCGTCATGCTAGTTGGGCTAGTGCTCTTCGTAGCGTTTCTCAAACCATTCTTTAGCATGCTGGAATCCAATAACTGGTTTCTCATTTTCGCTGCGTTCACCATTGCCTTGGCACTCCACGCGGTAATCTTCGGACCACTGGCTGCTTTCATCTCCGAACAGTTTGGTACCGGCTCCCGATACACCGGAGCTTCCCTGGGTTATCAGTTGGCAACTCTGATCGGCGCAGGCTTTACCCCAAGCATTTTGGCTTCGCTGTATGCCTTGACTGACGGTACCTCCGTGACGCCGGTGATTATGTACCTAACTGGTTTGGCCATTGTCTCGGCGGCAGCCATTTTGCTCACGCGCGAATCAAAGGATCTCGACCTGGAATCACATGAAGCCTAATCGCCTTTAGCAACAATCAGGGGCAATCGCTACGTACACGCCGATCAGAGGTTTTACAGTGGATGCAAGACCCCTCTGACAACGATTGCCTCTCTGACAAAAGGAAACTATGAACACCCGCGGCGCTTGGTTCATGCGTGATATACCGGTCATCATTTGGCTAAGTGCTGCGGTTGTGATTGCGCTAATCCACCCATTTTTTGATGCGTCTCGTTGGCTAATGGTGCATTTGGTCGCGCTAGGTGGATTCACCCACTCGATCATGGTCTGGAGCGTGCACTTCACTGATGCACTACTCAAGACCAAACAAGTAGAAACGCGACTGCCCCAAAATATCCGGTTGGGGCTACTGCAGCTTGGGATGCTAGCGGTATTCATTGGGGTGCCCACAAACTTGTGGTGGCTGACATTAGTCGGTGCGACAATTATTTCTGGTGTCATTTTGTGGCACGCGGTCATACTGATGAATCGGTTACGTATCGCACTGCTAGGACGGTTCCGGATCAGTGTGCGCTATTACATAGTTGCTGCTATTTTCCTACCCGTTGGGGCAACATTCGGGGTACTTCTTGCCTATGGGTTACCAGGCTCATGGCACGGTAAATTACTGGTGGCCCACACCATGGTTAACCTTTTGGGCTGGGTAGGATTAGCCATCTTGGGCACGTTAGTAACCTTATGGCCCACCATGTTGCGAACCAGGATGGCAGAAGGTGCCGAAATAGCATCCATCCGAGCTCTGCCCGTGTTGTCAGCGGGCTTGGCCATCGTTGTATTAGGCCCGCTTCTTGATCTTCGGTGGTTAGGTGTCGTCGGGGTGGGTGTTTATTTATGTGGAACCGCATTCGTCTATATACCCATAGTTCAGGCTGCACGAGGCAAAACGCCGCACTCCTTTCCCACGTTTTCGGCAACCGCCGCGCTTATCTGGCTACCCATCGCATTGGTCACCCTTGCGGTGAAGATCATAACTAACGGTTGGGAATCCTTAGCCACCAACTATGGCGCACTGACCGTGATGTTCCTTGTGGGTTTTGCTTTACAAATGCTCTTCGGAGCCCTGAGTCATTTGATTCCGGTGGTCATCGGCGGAGGCCCACGCCCGGTAAAAGCCGGTATCGCCGAACTCAATCGGCTAGGCACCTGGCGGGTGTGCACCACCAACTTGGCCATCGGGCTGTGTTTACTGCCAGTTCCGTCCTTGGTGCGGGTGATTGTATCGAGTATCGCTCTCATAGCACTTGCCTCTACGCTCGTGCTGATCCTGCGGGCAATTTTCGTTATGATCCGCACGAAACGGAAACTTAAAGCTCAGCCGGCCCCCGCGACGACGGGCAACAAGCCAGCAACGACCGCGCCTAAGTTTTCGCTACCACAATTCATGGCTTCGGTGATCGTTGTTGCTTTGGGAGCCGGGCTTGGCATCGGTTTAGACCCCAGCGCTGCTGGGTGGAATACCTCTCCCGGCAGTTCCGGTGACGTAGAGCCAACCGGCGAAGTCACCCGAGTGGAGGTGACAATGGCCAATATGCGTTTTACACCCGAGTCGATAGACGTGCCAGCAGGAAACGAGTTGATTATCGAATTAACCAATACTGATGCCTCAGAAGTACACGATTTAACACTGGAAAACGGTGTCACTTCGGAGCGCCTATCACCCGGAGAATCTGCCACGCTAGATGTCGGGGTAGTCGATCAAGATATCGAAGGCTGGTGTTCCGTTGCCGGCCACCGCCAGATGGGCATGGTCTTTGATATCCACGTCGTCGACAATGCTGACCCTACCGAAAGTGATACATCTCCAGACGATGTAACACCCTCCACTGAGCAGGACACCACCGAAGACCTGGATTTTCAGGCCACCTGGTCACAAGACTTCGAAGGCTACGACCCGGAACTCGCACCAGCACCGTCTGGAACCACACATGAGTACACTTTTGAAGTCACCGAAGAGCCAATTGAAGTCGCTCCGGGCGTCACGCAAACTCGTTGGACGTTTAATGGTGATTCTACCGGCCCAACCTTACGGGGAAAGATCGGCGATAAGTTCAAGATCACTTTGGTCAATAACGGCAGCATGGGCCATTCCGTAGATTTTCACGCTTCACATCTGGCACCAGATGAGCCGATGCGCACCATCGAATCGGGAGAATCATTGGAATACGAGTTCACCGCTCAACGAGCCGGGGTCTGGATGTATCATTGCGGCACTGCTCCTGTGACGGCCCATATTGGTGCTGGTATGGCCGGGGCAGTTATCATCGACCCACCCGATCTAGATCCGGTAGATCATGAATATGTGATTACTCAGTCCGAGCTATATCTGGGTGATGATACCTCCATTGATGCTGAAAAAGCGCTCAGCGACGACGCAGATGCCGTGATGTTTAATGGCTATGTCAACCAATACATCGATCAACCCATCACAGTCACCACCGGAGACCGCGTGCGCTTTTGGGTGCTCGATATTGGGCCAAATAGG
Source organism: Candidatus Yaniella excrementigallinarum (assembly GCA_019113675.1). Taxonomy (GTDB): domain Bacteria; phylum Actinomycetota; class Actinomycetes; order Actinomycetales; family Micrococcaceae; genus Yaniella; species Yaniella excrementigallinarum. The sequence continues at coordinate 28,117 of DXHA01000068.1, read as the reverse complement.
CCACTAAGTTTCCATATCATTGGCGGGCAATTCGATACCGTCTATAAAGAGGGCACTTATCTCTTGCGCAATGGTCGAGGGCCAATGGACCCACCGGATTATACTGCTGGTGGCTCGCAAGCGCTGGACCTATTGCCGGGGCAGGGAGGGTTCGTGGAAGTCGAATTTCCGGAGGCTGGTCACTATACAATGGTCAACCACGTCATGGCTGATGCCGAACAGGGGGCTTCAGGCATAGTAGAAGTCCACGACTAAGCCCAACGTAGCCGATACGGGGCCTAGGTTGTACTATGGCGCCGTGACCGATTATCAAATAGATACCGATGCTTTGCTGGCCAAACACCGCAAACTGGCTCTGGGGCTCAAAACGATCACCTCGGCCGAGAAGATGGCAGCCCGCAGTTTTGAACTCTATGGTCCGACAAATATTGCTGACTGGGCAAAATGGTTAGGCCGTTCCAAAAACTTTCCGGCACGGTCACAGTTGGGCCAGGTGGTTCAGGCCCATCAACAATTACTAAGTAATTACGGTGTTTATGGTTGGTTGCAGATACTCCTAACCAGTGCGGTCTATCAGTACCAGCGGGATCTGAATACCGCAGGGCGCACGGCCGATGCCACCTATTTATCCCGGCAGCATGTCGACGATATATGCCGCTTAGGCACCCACGTTGTACTCAACTACGGTGCACCAACTGTGGCCAATCGACAGTTGCTGGCCCATTTCATGTCCGGCAATTATGCCCGGCTTATCGAACGTGTACTGCCTGCTGTTGGCCAACAATTAGAACAAGAACTCTCCGTTGAAGCCTTAGAACGAGGCGCGGATTCAGTGTTTCGACGACCGCAGCAGGCTTTGAACCTCAGCATTGTTCATGAGCTGGATTTGCGTGCCATGGATGCCGATGAGCCGGTCAATGAAGACGGTTTCGCTTACTGGCCGTCGTCGATTAAACCAAAAGCTGTCTCGACGCTGGCTGAGGCCCAACAGCAAATGATTCATGAACTGACCATGCTTACCCGTGCACTGCAAGATGACTCGGTGCCGACACCATGGGATGACGATGCCCTGGTACGCGCCCGTTTGGAGGCCACTATGGGGGTAGCTTGGGCTTCGCAGTGTCTGTCACCGCATCCCGAAATCGCCTCGGATGAGCATCGGGAACTGTATATCGAAGACTTGGTATCTCGGGTTGAGCAGATCCAAGATCGCGGAATTCTTGGCACGATCTCCGCCGACATGTTTCAAACCCGCCAGCTGGTGGAGGACGCCGCCACCGAAGAACCTGCAACGCTGATGCTCTATGAACGCGCTCAGCGCCAATCGGTAGATAACGCTGCGTGGGTGTTGTTTAACTGGGTGCCCGATATTCAAACGGCGGGATTCTTAGCACAGCTACTGTTGGACTATCACTTCGACGCGTTTTTCGACGAGTTGGAAAAAATCTCTAACCTCTGATGGTTCTAGAATAAACCGACGATATCGCCTTCGTCATTGACATCCATGTGATCTGAGGCCGGTTTGGTGGGCAACCCGGGCATAGTCATCATGGCCCCGGTCAACGCGACAACGAAACCTGCACCGGCACGAACATTGAGTTCACGCACGGTCACACGGAACCCTTCCGGTGCGCCCAGTGTTTTGGGGTCGTCACTAAAGGAGTACTGTGTTTTGGCCATACAAACCGGTACTTTGTCTTCGCCGGCTTCTTCAAGTTGTTGCAGCTGCTTTTCTGCTGTCGAGGAGAAGTCGACACCTTCGCCGCCATAGATCTTGGTGACAATGTGTTCGATACGCTCACGCACACCGGTGTCGGCTGTGAACATGGGTTGGACGGGATCTTTACCCTCATCGAGCATGTCGCGAAGTTTCTTGGCAAACTCTGTGGCACCCTCGCCGCCATTGGCCCAAACACTCACCACTTCGGCTTGGGCCCCGCGGGCCTCGCAGAAGTCTTTGACCCACTGGAGTTCTTCTTCGGTGTCCTGCGGGAATTGGTTGATCGCCACGATCACTGGCGCGCCAAAGGATTTGACGTTTTCGAGGTGGCGGGCCAGATTCTCTGAACCTTTCTCCATGGCTTCAATGTGTCCGGAACGATCATCACCCGGGTTATTGACGTCATCCAGTGATAGCCCACCGTTATACTTCACTGACCGCACGGTGGCCACCACGGTGACCGCATTGGCGGCAAATCCTCCGGCCGGGCCGGTGATATTGACGAATTTTTCGGCACCAAGATCGGCCCCGAAACCGGCCTCAGTAACCACAGTATCGGCCAGATCCAGGGCAGTATTGGTGGCGATTACCGAATTTGCACCGTGTGCGATATTGGCAAACGGGCCACCGTGAATCAACGCTGGGGTACCGGCCAGAGTTTGCACCAGATTGGGTCGAAGGGCATCACGCAGCAGGATAGCCATGGCACCCTGAGCACCATTTTCTCCCAGCTGAGCGGCCGTGACCGGTTGCCGATCATAATTTTCGGCCACCACGATGCGTGCTAACCGGTCTTTGAGGTCATCCATGTTGCGGGCTAGACAAAACACGGCCATGGTTTCCGAGGCCACGGTAATTTCAAAATGATCCTCCCGCGGTGTCCCGGAAGAACGGCCGCCCAGGCCAACCACCACATTGCGCAGGTTACGGTCATTCATGTCCAGCACACGTTTCACGCGCACGGTCCGCGGGTCGATGCCCAGTTCGTTGCCATGATAAATATGGTTATCCACCAGGTTGCACAGCAGGTTGTGTGCCGCAGAGATTGCATGAAAATCCCCAGTGAAGTGCAGGTTGATATTTTCCATGGGCACCACCTGGGCGTATCCGCCACCGGTGGCACCGCCTTTCATACCAAATACCGGACCAAGTGACGGCTCACGCAGGGCCACCATGGTGTTGGACCCCACCAGGTTCAGCGCCTCGGCAATACCAACTGAAACGGTCGATTTGCCTTCCCCCGCCGGTGTTGGCGAGACGGCGGTTACCAGCACAAGTTTGCCCCGTTTACCGGAGGTCTGAACTTTTTCAGTATCAACTTTGGCCATGTGGTGGCCGTAGGGGATCAGCGCCTCGTCATTGATGTTGACGGTGGCGGCAATGTCAGAAATTGGTTGAAGCGTTGCAGCTGCTGAAATTTCGGCATCATTCATAGCTGCAAGGTTAGCTACGTCACTGTTTTTTAGGAAGAGCCCACCACATTAAGATTGCGTTTCTTGATGCTGCGCCGACTTTACGAATGTCAGGCGCCAAATGATCCAGCCCACCAGCGCCAAACCCAATAGGACAGTCACGACTACGGTCGGCACCGGCCACCGAGTATACGCTGCGGCAATGGCCGCCACCGAAACAGAACCAATCGTGGTGTAAATCGTTGCCCATACCGCACCGCCAACCACCAGGGCGGGAATGTAACGGTACCAACGCATCCGGATCACCCCGGCGGCCAGGTTCATCGCGGTTTGCAACCCCACGGTCAGAAATGATGCGGCCACCGCCGGTGGTCCCCAACGGTCTAGGGCTCGTTCGGCTCGCTGGTAGACGCTTGCACGCATAAGTTTTTGTACGGGTTTGAAACGGGCAATACCCGCGCGTGCGGCACTGCCGAGCAGGTAGGTAGCTCCGGCGCGGCAAAAGACGATCACAAAGAGTGCCGCCCACACCCATATCCAGGGTCCGTCCCAGGTCATGGGGTTGTACCAGGCGCCGTTTCCCACGCTCACTCCCAACCGGTGTGAATGTTGTTGCTACGCATCAATTATGCTCGCCCATTGTCGCCGTCGTCAGATGTTTGGGCTTCCGGCTGATCCGACCACCAGTCCAACAGGGCTGCTTTGGCCGTCTCGAAATCTGCTGGGCCTTCATCCAACCGCAAATTCAGCAAGTATTTATAAGCCCGCCCCACCAGTGGGCCGGGCTTGATGTCAAGGATCTGCATGATTTGTTGGCCGTCCAGATCCGGACGAATCGCCGCGAGTTCTTCTTCTTCGGCGAGCTTTTCAATCCGGGTTTCCAAATCATCGTAGGCTGCGGCAAGCCGCCGGGCCTTGCGCTTATTCTGGGTAGTCACATCAGACCGCGTCAGGGCATGCAGGTGTGCCAACAACTTGCCGGCATCGGTCACATACCTGCGCACGGCAGAATCTGTCCATTCGCCATCCCCATAGCCGTAGAAGCGCATGTGCAATTCCACCAGACGGGCTACCGCCTTGGTGGTATCTTTATCAAAGCGCAGCGCCCGCATGCGTTTAGCCACCAGCTTTGCCCCGACGACGTCGTGGTGCAAAAACGTGACTTTGCCATTTTTTTCAAACCGGCGCGTCTTCGGTTTGCCGATATCATGCATGAGCGCGGCAAACCGCAGCACAAAATTTGGTGCCTCAACATAATCGGCCTCGTGCTGCATCGCGTTTTCCATCACCTGCAGTGAGTGCTCATACACGTCTTTATGGCGATGGGTAGCATCCGAGGCCTGGCGCATGGCCGGCAGCTCGGGCAGCACATGATCGGCGATCCCCGAAGCCACCAGCAGCTCCAGTCCTCGTCGCGGCTGGGGTGCAAGGACCAATTTGACCAGTTCTTCACGCACCCGCTCCGGCGAGATAATACCAATGCGCTCCGACATTTCTGCCATAGCCTTGGCAACGTGTTGAGAAACGGTCACCCCCAGCTGTGCGGCAAAGCGTGCCGCCCGCATCATGCGCAATGGGTCATCGGAAAACGAGGCCTGCGGTGTTCCCGGGGTCTCCAGCACACCGGCTACCAGGGCTTTGATCCCGCCGAAGGGGTCCACCAGCTCGAAATCTGGCAGGCGCAGGGCCATCGCGTTGACGGTAAAATCCCGTCGACGCAAATCTTCCACCAGTTCGGTACCGAACACAACTTGTGGTTTACGCGAATCCGGGTCATATTTTTCATCCCGGTAGGTGGTGATCTCCACAATCCAGTCGTCATAGCGAGCCCCGATCGTGCCAAATGCTGCACCAATATCCCATTGGGCGTGCGACCAACCGGTCAAAATGTGTTGAATCGTTTCCGGCACCGCATCGGTAGTGAAATCCAAATCGGTGACCGAAGAACCCAAAAACATATCGCGCACCGGACCACCCACCAGGGCTAGTTCATAACCGGCATCAGCAAATCGTTGCCCCAGTTCGATCACGAATTTGGGTACGGTCACATCGGCGGGAAAGCCGGCCGGCAGGGGCACGGTTGCTTGACTGGTCCAGGAGTGTTTTGGCATGAGGTTTGTGGTATTCGATCTATCCGATTGCAGTAAATTTTTTAGTTCTGGCGGTGCTCGTGTTGCGCGCAGGGCATGCCCTACCGGGTGCTACGGGTTAGAGTGGAATATATGTCCCATCATGCCCGCGGTGCCTCCGATCGCACCCCACCCAATGTCTGGGGCACTGGTGCGTCCGCACGCCGTCGGGTTCGTCGCGACCCACAAACGGGGCGGCTTCGATCCGAAGCGATACCGGGTTCGGGCCAGATACCCACTGTAAGGGAAATTTCCGCCGGTGGCATGGTTGTGCGCGAACACCGTGGCTCCCACCAGGTAGCCATTATCGCACGGTATAACCGTGGCGGGCGACTCGAGTGGGTGCTACCCAAGGGCCACCCCGAAGGCGAAGAAGAACACCACGAAGCCGCAATGCGTGAAGTCGCCGAAGAAACCGGCATTTCCGGGGATATCCTCACCGAACTGGGCCACATCGAATATACCTTTACCGTGCCGGGTCGACGTATCCACAAAACCGTGCATCACTTCTTATTACGTGCCACCGGTGGCGAGCTGACCATCGAAAACGATCCGGACCATGAAGCCGTGGATGTCGCCTGGGTGGACGTGGATCGGCTCACCGGCCAGCTCACCTTTCTCAACGAGCGTCGAATCGTGGAAATGGCTCGCGATCTGATGGCCCAATTCTTCGACATTTCACCAGCACCGGCCATCATGCGGCCCCGCAGAATTATCCCGATGATGCGCAGATTACCCTCCGGGCTGATTCCTGCCCAATTTCGTGATGACGACGCCGATGCGGCCAAAAAACCGCCTACCCCCTATGAATTAGCCCAAAAGCTTGCTCGAGCCAAACAACCAAGCGAAAGCCCGACGCCCAGCCAAGCCGAAACCGGGTCCGACACGGACAACACGCCCACGGATTCTCAAGTAACGCCTGATAATGTACCCAAGGATTCCACTACGGAATCATCTTCCCCACAACCAGAGCAGCCCAAGATTCCCAAACCTTCGGCTGAACTATTTGAGAAACACCGTAAACGAAACACATGACCGAAACCGAACAGACAGACCCCAAGGACGCTTCCCGGTCCCGATCCCTGGCTACCCGTGCTTCAGCACTCATGGGTGCTGGAACATTAGTCTCCAGGGTGCTGGGGTTTATTCGCACCTCGCTGTTGGCCATCGCCATCGGCAACACCGCGCTGGTTGCAGACGTTTTTGAAACCGCCAACACCATCCCCAACGTTATTTACATGTTGCTGGCCGGTGGGGTCTTCAACGTGGTGCTGGTGCCTCAGATCATCAAACAGGCCAAAAAACCTGATCGCGGCGCCGATTACACCTCCCGCCTCATCACCCTAACGGCGCTGATTATTGGCGGTTTTACCATTGCCATCACACTGTTGGCCATGCCAATTATCAAGGCGTTAACCATGGGGTGGTCGGAACCAAAACTCGTGCTGGGCACCGTCTTTGCGTTCTGGACGCTGCCGCAGATCTTTTTCTATGGCATGTACGCCATCATCGGTCAGGTACTCAACGCCCACGGCCGGTTCGGGGCCTATATGTGGGCCCCGGTGGCCAATAACATCATCGCCATCGGGTTCATCATCTTCTATATTTTTGCCTTCGGCGCCTATACCGGCGAACCCGGCCAAGAACAACTCAACGACTGGTCGACAACGCAAACCGTGGTGTTAGCCGGCGGGCATACGCTGGGGATTATTTTCCAGGCTGTTGTGCTGTTGTGGCCGTTAAAACGTTTGGGCTTAAACCTCAAACCTAAATTCGGGTGGAAGGGCATGGGCCTACGCCACACCGGACAATTAGCCGGATTCACCATCGTCACCATGATGATCGGTAACCTCTCAAATCTGATGATCAACCGGTTAGTTACCGGGGCCACTGAAGCACGCAGCCAACTGGAAACCGCCGCCGAACAAGCCGCCGTCCCCGGCCTACAGGCCCTAAACATCACCCAGCTGATCACTGTGCTGCCCCACTCGGTGTTTGTCCTGTCTATTTCCACGGTGTTATTCAATCAGCTGGCCCGTTCCATGCAGGCAGAAGACATGTCCGCAGCACTACGTACCACCGGCTCTGGGCTGCGCATCTTTGCCGTTCCCATGATGATCTCGGTGGCCGGCGTCATCGTCCTGGCCACCCCTGTGGCACGCTTATTTGCCAGCTCGGCTGATACCGCCATCATCGCGGCCCATGCCACGGCACAAATCCTTATCCTGCTGGCGGTCGGCATGCCGCTACGCTCGGGGCATTTCTACCTGCTGCGCGTGTTCTATGCTGCCGAAAATGCGTTGATCCCCATGATTGTGCAAGTCGGAGCAGCTGCCGTATCACTGAGTCTGGCCTACGGATTGGCGCCTTTGGTGCCCGTGGAAGACCGCGCCTATTTGGTGGCAATAATCTTCACTGTCGTCCACTTCCTGCAATTCGGGCTCACCCATGTTCTGGTGCTGCGCTATTTCGGCAACTACGGGGTCAAAGGTGTTATCGGTACCTACATTCGTACCGGGTGGGCGGCTGTGGTCGCCGGCATCTTCGGGGTTGCCCTGCTCTACCCGATGGGTGGTTATACCGGTGGTTGGGCCATGTCCACCATCCCCAATGCCATCATCGCATGCGCAATAGTTGGTGTCGTTATGGTTGCCGTATACATGTTGGCCTGCCGCGTCTTCGAGGTGCATGAACTCAAGCAGTTCACAGCACCCATCACCAACCGACTGCACCGCAAAACCACCACGTAAAATCTTATGTGACCACAGCGGCGTCAGATCCCCAACAGATGCCTGCAGATAACATAAACTAGAGGCAATTGACGAACATACACCGGTAAAAGGGGAGGTCTTGGTGGCCAACATAGACGAAGGTGCGGTACTTGGCGGGCGATACCAGGTCACCGGGCGAGTCATGGCGTCCGCGCAACAGGACCAAGTACTAACCGGCATCGATCAGGTACTTAACCGCGAAGTTCTTATCTTGGTTGCATCCACCGAAAACGCTTCCCAGGCAGCGCAATCGGCCCGTCAGCTTGCCACCGGTGAGCGCGCCAGTTCCATCCAAATCCTGGACTTGGGGCTATCTGATAATCGCACCTACCTGGTGGCCCCGGGCAATTCCGACGTCGAAGATCTGCTGGCGCTACTGACCAACGAAGAAGTCTACGTTGAACCGTTTTTCACCGAAGCCCTGGGCACCGAGCTATTCGGCGAATCCCGGTCGCATACTCCTCAAACTTTTGAAGACGACGACGAGTACTACGCCGAGCTGCAAGATGAGCTTGCCGAAGAGGAAGAAGACAGCTCCAAGCGCCCAGAGTTTCTGAATAAGTTGTCCAATCGCATCGATGACTGGCTACACGAGGATAGCGATGAGGCCCCCGTGGTCCCTGGCCAATACTCCTCAACAGATAAAGCTGCCGCCAATGCTGCTGCGGCCGCTGCAGCCGCACGCCAGAATCGCAAACCTGCTGAAGACCAACAAACCGAGGATGAAGGTGTAACGGAGCGAGAAGAGCCACCGACTCCAGCCAGGTCACATCTTCCAATTCTCGATGATGAGCCCGAGGAACCGGAAGCGCCTGCAGAATCGCAAAAACCAGCCGAGCCGGAAACGCCTGTAGAACCTGAACCACAGAATGAGCAGGATCGTACCCAGGTGGTCCCGCCCGTTACCTCCGGCCAGCCCCAGGCTGCTGCAGCCTCCGCCGAGCAGACCGAACCAACCCAAAACGAAGATTCCCAACGCGGCCCCACACCAATTCCTCCACCAGCAGCTCGTTCAGAGGAGACCCCTGAGGCAGGCTATGCAATCCAGTACACCGATGAGCCACAGCGTTCTGCGGTTGGCCGCTGGCTTGCCGGGCTGTTGTTGGTTGCGGTACTCGTCGGCGCCGTCATCATCGGATTCTATTTCCTGGGTAACCCCGACGACGAAGAGCCTCAGGTAGCCGATGACCCTACTACCGAAGTACCCGCCGAAGATGAAGCATCTGAGGAACCAGAACCCGAGGAGAGCGAAGAGGACCTACCGGATCCGGTACCGGCATCCGTAGAACGTGTTGTACCCGGCGCTCCGGAACTCTCCAACGAATATGATGCAGATCTACCAGCCATCGTGGACGGCAATAAAGCCACTGCGTGGCACACACTGACCTTTACCAGCCCCGATTTTGGTGGGTTTGCCTCCAATATGGCGTTAGTGGTCGAACTTGAAGAAAAAGCACCAATTTCAGAAATTACCATTTCGCAAAACCAAGGTTCTGGTGGTGCATTCACTGTTGCCGTTTCCAACGAACCGGATCCTGACAACGCGGTCATGATCACCGATGGTTCCTTCACAGGACCAGATTATACAGCCGATGCGGTTAATGAAGATGGCGACCCCATCGAAGCCAGATATGTGATTATCAACTTCACCGAGCTCCCCACACTGTCGAATACCAACTCCCCGGAACGACCATACGGTCTGCGCATCTCCGAAATTGATGTGAACTAGTCTGTCAGCCGAAGGCACCATAAGAATGGAATATTCTTCATGGTGCCTTCGTTGTCACTCAATGAACCACAAACCTCGGGCCATGCTATGTGTGCCCACAGCCCACAGCAGAGCAAAGGAACTTACTCTTGGCAGAGAACCTCACCGCCGACGTGCACGACGTTGTCATCATCGGATCTGGACCAGCTGGTTATACCGCGGCAATCTATGCCTCTCGTGCCAATCTGAACCCCGTGCTATTCACCAGCTCCGTCGAAGCAGGTGGCGAACTCATGAACACCACCGACGTGGAAAACTACCCTGGATTCCCCGAAGGTATCATGGGCCCGGAGCTTATGAGCCATTTTGAGGCACAAGCACGTCGCTTCGGCACCGATGTGCAATATGAGGATGTTACCGATCTGGACCTGACTGCTGAACCCAAGCGCATCACACTGGCCAATGGCACGGTACATCAGGCTCGAGCGGTTATCCTAGCTACCGGTTCGCAATACCGTGAGCTGGGACTACCAGGAGAGAGCGCCTTGATGGGTAAGGGGGTCTCCTGGTGTGCTACTTGTGACGGTTTCTTCTTCCGCGACCAACCGCTTGCTGTCGTTGGTGGCGGAGACTCTGCTATGGAAGAGGCCCTGTTCCTCACCAAATTCGCTTCGAAGGTCTATGTTATTCACCGCCGCGATGAACTGCGGGCCTCGAAAATTATGGCCGAACGGGGACTAGCCAATGAAAAAATCGAGTTTATCTGGAATTCGGAAGTCACTGCCATCAACGGGGACGCTAAAGTTGAATCAGTTGACTTACATAATGTAGTTGACGATACGACCAGCACTCTCGACGTGAACGGTGTCTTTATCGCTATCGGTTCCGATCCAAGAACCGACCTTGTTCAAGGACAACTTGACATCAATGAGGTTGATGGCACCATTGTGGTCCAAGAACCGTCTACTAAGACCAAAATTTCAGGTGTATTTGCGGCCGGTGACGTCGTCGATGGCAAATATCGTCAGGCCATCACCGCAGCTGGTATGGGCGCCAAGGCTGCTATCGACGTCGAAGATTACCTAGTCTAAAAGCCCACAGTTTTGACTTATCATTTTCAAACGGAAGGATCACACACATGGCGACTATTGATGTAACAGACCAGGATTTCCAAGAAAAAGTTATTGACTCCGATAAAACTGTCATCGTTGACTTTTGGGCCGTCTGGTGCGGGCCATGCCGTCAGGTCTCGCCCGTTCTTGATGAACTTGGCGAAAAATACTCAGATCAGGTTACTGTTGCCAAAGTTAATGTCGATGATAACCCTGGAATTGCTGCACAGTACGGCATCACTAGCATCCCAACGGTCTACGTTTTCAAAGATGGTGAACGTGTTGCTACTTCAGTAGGGGCGAAACCTTTACATGTCTTTGAACAGGAGTTCGCTGACTACCTTAGCTAAAACTAGATAGACAAAGGTGGGGCTGTCGTTGTCGACAGCCCCACCTTTTTGCGTCTACTCCTCTTGGGTCTAACGAGTACAGGCTCATTCGTAGACCACTGTTAGATCTCAGTCAGCAGATTCTGGGCTAATGACTGCCATAATTCGGTTCAAATCATCAACTGAAGCGAAATCGATTGCGATACGCCCTTTTTTGGCACCAAGGGTGATTTTTACCGATGTATCAAGGAGATCAGTTAACGACGATGCCATCTCATCAAACTGCTGAGTATTACGTCGCGGCCGGACGGGTGCTTTAGCAGCGTCCTCCTGGTTTCGTGCCATAAGCGTTGCCAGCTCTTCTGTTGCGCGAACAGATAAAGACTCATTGATCACCCGTTGAGCCAGCTGGTTCATCAGCGATTGGTCTGAGAGCCCAAGAATTGCTCTGGCATGTCCAGCCGACAACACCCCGGAGGCAACCTGCCTTTGGATGGCGGGTGGCAAATTCATCAAGCGCAGCGTATTCGAAATATGCGGCCGGGAACGCCCGATACGTTTCGACAAGATCTCCTGGGACCAACCGAAATCGTTCATGAGTTGCTGGTAGGCTGCTGCCTCCTCTAACGCGTTCAACTCACTGCGGTGAATATTCTCGAGTAGCGCTTCACGAAGCATATCTTCGTCTGCGGTATCCCGAATGATTGCAGGGATAGTGTCTAAACCAGCACGCTTAGACGCCCGCCAGCGGCGTTCACCCATAATCAATTCATATTTGTTGGGTGTTTCCGTTGTCCTTACAACTACCGGCTGTAAGACACCAACCTCGGATATCGACGCAACAAGTTCGATCATGGATTCTTCATCGAACTCATCACGTGGTTGCCGGGGATTGGGAACGATGTCGTCGACTAGAATTTCATTAAGGAGACTACCGTCACCGGACTCGACCTTTGTTTCTGTCGAATCCTCGTTGTCCCATGACGTACGTGTACGATCCAGTATGGGGTTGGGCATTGCTGCCCGCGATGCCTTGTGCTTTGTTGATTCAGTTTGACTGGTGCCGGCATCACCAAAAAAAAGATCAGAAGGTCGTTTACGATCTCGGGCAGGCTTTGCGCCGTCGAGGTATCGAAGCTCAATAGAGTCCTTTGGCTTCGTTGAATCAACTGCAGGTGCTTGATCTGTGATTTGGGTGGCTTCAGAACTCTCGTTGCTGTCTGTGTCGTTTTCCTCTTCGGGTTCTATCTCAGATGTGTTTTGGATCAGTGCTCCTAGGCCCCGTCCTAGTCCACGTCTACTCTTTTTTGGTTGCTGCGTCATTCGTTCTCCTCCGCTGCTTCAGAAACCTTGACTCCACCTCTATTATCATAGCTTTTTTGGCAAGATTTTGCGCTGTTTCACGTGAAACGACCATGGCGTTTTGCGGATGATTATTTTAACTGACTATGAGAAAGGAGTAGGGACAATGAATTTACTCCTCCTACCGTATGAACCACTACCAAAAGCTATTCGATGGTCAATAACTGCGTGTTTCACGTGAAACTGGACATCAATGATTGCATATATTGATGGCTGCAGCCGCAATTCCTCCAAAGTAGCCAAGCAACACGTTGCCTCCGTCGCCATTCAATCTGTGATGAGCAATAAGTTTTACCTTTTACGCGCCCCATAGTGATCAAAGATTATTATTCGGGCCAAGTATCGACGTTTCACGTGAAATAGGAGTGATCTTCGTCTTTGCCTTAAAGAATAGATTCGATGAAGAATCCATTTTCGTAGGAACCAGACAGTAAACGCGACGTTACACGGTAAAATGCGTTTATTACCGAGGAACCTACTCCGGAATCTAAAATTACCCATCCATTGCCTCTCGAATACGCATCTATAGACATAAACCAATGGCGCAGAACCTTCCGAAAGGACCCAACATGCTCGTAATGTTTCACATGAAACGGACCGGATATACCCAATTTATAGCTGACTAGACTTCAGACTATCAATACTGATAGCACCGGGTAGCTTATAATAATTTTGGGTGTAAATGGTTTCTCCTTAGTACACGTATCAAACAATCAACAACCTGGATGGCGACCATGACTAGCGAATGCCATTGCAAAATCACTCTACCCAATACTGCTCTTCTGACTATTGTGAAACAAAATTTGAAATTTGTTGACCCAGACGAGGGTGTGCGAATAGTGCCCTAAATGACCAAAAACTCTCATGTGAATCCGGCAGTATCTGCAACTGCACATCTGGTCGAGACAATGAGCAACCTATATTCAACCCAATAGTTTAGGCTTTGCGATTAGGCTTACAGATATTGCATTGTTTCACGTGAAACGAAGTTACTGATCCTTCCTAGTTCATATAAACAGGACTAAAGAATACGGCGCAACCACCAATTCCGACTGGAATACTCGAATACTGAACTGAGTTGGCAACTACTATAATTCTCTTGGAACCTTTACTCTGCTTCTCGACAGAGTGGTATCCTAACAGAAACCGTTTCACGTGAAAACGCACTCGACACTGCCTTAATTACGAAGACTTCAGATTTCCTAACCGTGTGGCCTCTAGCCACCGTCCCATCAGAAAGCAGTATTTGGGCACTAAAGGGAGCGTTTGCAAAGCAAAAGCGAAGACATAAAGGCAGCTTCAGTACATCTCAAGGTCACGTAAAACAATACTGGATCAGCCACTGCAGATTTATTCGTGTGTAGGTCTTCTTTTGGCCATGAAAAATTTATACCGGCATCGAGAATGTCGTAAAGAGTGCCAAAACTGGAGCCTTATGTTTCAAATATACCGGCTGACGCGTAGAGGCACCAAGAGTGGTTTCACGTGAAATTCGTCGAGAATATTTTAGAAGACGGCAGGGGAGGCAACATTTTCTATGATTTCGGGAACATTATTACGCAACAATACTCTGCGCCGGAAACTAAGCAGATAACAACCAGATCCACCTGTCGAGTTTCACGTGAAACACTAATAGCATGGAACAAAAAAATACCGACCCAGATAGAAGCAACGGTATCAGACGAATTTGGGTGTTCGTTCGTTGTTATTCGGCATTAAGATTTTGGACCGCTTGCGCTATACAAAAGCATCAATTCGGCTTACACGCAAGAATTCAGTCTCGGCGCCTACTTTGATATAGACAACTAAAGTAGATTGACTTTAATAACGCTTTCTATGAGGCTTTTACACCACGGTCGGCGATCTCCATAGCTGCCTCACGGTAGCTCAGAGCACCCGTAGAACTTGGATCGTAAGTGAGAACACTTTGCTGGTACGAAGGTGCCTCTGAGATCCTGACATTCCTAGGAATCACAGTTTTCAATACCTGACCTGGGAAATACTCGCGGACTTCTTCAGCGACTTGAACCGCTAAATTGGTCCTTGAATCGAACATCGTGAGCACGATAGTAGATACATGGAGCTCTGGATTGAGGTGCTCTTGAATCATTTGAATGTTTTTAACTAATTGCGAGAGACCTTCAAGGGCATAATATTCTGTCTGAATTGGAATGAGTACTTCATTCGCCGCAACGAAAGCGTTTACGGTTAGCAGCCCAAGGCTAGGTGGACAGTCGATAAAGATATAATCAATACGTTCTAAGCCGCTCTCTTCACGATATTCAAAGTACCGTTGTAAAGCCCGCGATAAACGTTGCTCCCTTGCTACCAAGGACACCAGCTCGATCTCAGCCCCAGCTAAGTCGATCGTTGACGGTGCCACCAACAGATTATCCGTGTCTGGATTTTCATACAGGACATCTTTGAGTTCATAGTCTTCGATGAGCACATTATAAATTGAAGGGACGCCCTGTTGGTGTGGAATATTCAATGCCGTTGACGCGTTACCCTGCGGGTCAGTATCAATAACCACGACATTCATTCCAGCACGTGCCATAGCCGTGGCGAGATTTACGGTTGTGGTCGTTTTGCCAACGCCACCCTTTTGATTCGAGATAGTAATGATACGGGTATGATCGGGGCGAGCCATCCGTTTGGTTTTTAGCTTTTCACGCCGACGCTTCTCTGATTCCAATTCACGGGCCAGCGGAGTCGATGCAGCACTCGTGGCACTCTTCGGCGTTTCACGTGAAACTTTCTCCTGATCGACCAAACCAGCCTCCATTACTTTAAATTTGAACTAAATTATATTCCGATTACGAGCCATAGGTAAGTCTTGCAACTGTTGTAGGCACTTCCAAGAGTTCGTCTCCGACAGTTACCACTTCACTATGTTGGGTTTGGAATTTTCGTAAAACCTTATCGGCCTTTTCAAGTTCATTGGCAGCACTTTGACCCTTAATCGCCAATAACTCTCCACTGCCATGCAACAAGGGAACTGTCATTGGTATCAACGACTTCATTGCCGAGACAGCTCTGGCAGTCACAATATCGACATCTACCGTCTCAACAACCTGCTCCGAACGAGCACGCAACACGTCAACATTCTCCAGTTCCAAATCGTCAATAACCATATCGAGCCAATCAACTCGGCGTTCCAATGGCTCAATGAGAATAAATTGTACATCTGGGCGCGCAATAGCCAACGCAATGCCAGGGAGGCCTGCCCCAGAGCCGACATCAGCAACTAAAGCACCCTTAGGAATCAGCTCGTGTACCACTGCACAGTTCAGCACATGGCGATCCCACATTTTAGTGATCTCACGGGGACCCAGTAAACCCCATTCGATACCGGTAGTAACCAGGTGTTCTACGAACCGTTCAGCAAGGTCTGTCTGTTCACCGAAGAGCACTTCAACAGCATCGACAATCCAGGCGTCCTGACGTTCGAGTTGGGCGACCGAGGGGTCTGTTTCCGGTACAGGTCGATTCGTCAACGCTACTCTCCGACGCTAATGACAACGTGACGGCGTGGACCTTCACCTTCCGATTCAGAATGCAGGCCTGCTTCAGCTACAACGTCGTGGACGATTTTACGTTCGTATGGGCTCATTGGTTTCATATGCTCAACATCGCGGGTTTCTTCGACCCTAGCAATAGCTTCGCGTGCCTGCTTGCGCAGGTTTTCAGCACGTTGCACCCGGTGGTTGGCAATGTCCAAAATCAACCGTGAGCGTTGACCGGTGGAGGACAGCACAGCTAAGCGAGTCAGTTCTTGCAGTGCTTCCAGCGTCTTACCGTCCTTGCCTACAAGTCCCTGAACTTCCTCATCGTCATCGGGTGCTAGAACAGAGAGGTATGTGCGATTATTACGCACTTCGATGTCGATATCGCCATCAAGATCGGCGATATCGAGAAGTTCTTCCACATAGTCGGCGGCGTAATCGCCTTCCGCTTCAATATCTGAAACCTCGTTGGTCTCTTCAGCGACGTCTTCCATTGAGTTGGACTGTTCTACATTCATCGTTTCTTCCTAGGTTTCCTCACAGGTTGTTTGCGCTGGCCCTTTGGCTTATCTTCTTGAGCCTCAGCTTTTTCACGAGCTTCATCAGCAGCTTTACCTACCGGTGGAAGGCCTTTAGCTGCCCGGCGCTCATTGAGTTCACGTTCTGCAATGGAGCCTGGGGTAGGGTTACGCCGAATAATAAAGAGTTGTTGTCCAACTGCCCAGAAGTTGGTCGCGGTCCAGTAAATCAAGACACCAATTGGGAAGTTGAAACCACCGATGGCAAAAATCGCTGGGAATGCATACAGCATGATCTTTTGGGTTTGGGCAAATTGACCGGTTTGTGCCGCCTCAGACATGTTCTTACCCATCAGGGTTTTTTGCATATAGAACATCGCCGTGACCATCAAGATAATCAAGATGACCGATACGATCACGACATTGAGGTCGAAGTTTTCACCGATGTTATCTTTCAGCACATCGGACATCTGCGCGCCAGCAAACGACGAGTTTGCAAAAGAATGAACTTCTTCGGTTGACAGCGCGCCGATAGATTCGCCACTGTCGGCTGCTCCTGAGGCTCCTACTAGTACCCGGTAGAGAGCAAAGAAGAATGGCATCTGCACAAGCATCGGCAGACATGCCGCAAACGGACTCGTGCCGCGTTCCTTAAACAGCTGTTGCTGTTCCATAGCCATCGCTTGACGCGATAGCTGGTCTTTTTTGTTTTTGTATTTTTCCTGCAGTTTTTTGATCTCTGGCTGCAGTTCTTGCATGGCACGTTGGGATTTGATCTGCTTCACGAACACTGGGATCAGCAGTGTTCGGATGAGAATTACCAGTAAAAATAGCGCTAAGGTCCAGGTCCAGCCGGAGTCGTATTCCATGCCCAACCCGCTCAGTAACGAGTGGAAGACACTGAGCACCCATGACACCGCCCATTTGAAGGGGAGGAGAATTGTGTCAAAAAATCCCATAGTTTATTTATCCTCTTCGGTGGCCTCATTGTCCGGTGGAATTACCGGGTGGTTCAGTTCAATAATGAATGGTTGTTTGCCATCCGGCCAAATCCTATTCCCTGGTGGAACCGGATCTATGCCACCATCTTGCCAAGGATGACAACTCAGCACTCGTCGTCCTGCCATAAGGCTACCCTTAATGGCCCCGTGCGTATAAACAGCTTCTAGGCCGTAAGCTGAACACGTCGGAAAGAATTTACATACATCTCCGTAGCTTGGAGAGATAACTTTTCGATATGCCCGCAGGAGCCAACCCATAAGTGTAGACGGCAGAGCACGAAGTACACCCCATTCCGTTGCGCTATCTTTTACGACAAACGGCGATGGCTGTATCCCATTAGGTTCTTCCTGGTGCTCACAGCTGTTCTGCACGACGCATATACTTTCTCAGTGCCCCGCGAACCGCATGGGTCGTTGCTTCTTGAAGCTCAGCAAAACTGGCGCTGCTTGAAGCCGGTAGTGCTCGGATGACCAGATCAACTGAGCCCTCAACTACCTCCATGCCCAGCCCACTTTCAAAAAGCTCGGCGATGATGGCACGCAGCCGACGTTTGGTTTTATTTCGGGTAACCGCGTTGCCGACGGCCTTGGAAACAATAAACCCCGCCCTCGGCTCATCCTCGGTGGGACGAATATTTGCAGATACAACAACGTTCCGATTGCCGAAACGGGAACCGGAACGTTGTGTATCAAAAAATTGTGCTGCAGTGCGTATCCGTTGGTGTTGCGGTAGCACTCGATCAGGCTCCTGTCGCCACCGGCACCGACACGTCCTACTAGGCGCTTAGACGTGCGCGACCCTTGCCACGGCGGGCGGACAAGACTGCACGACCGGCGCGAGTACGCATACGGGAACGGAAGCCATGCTTACGGGCACGGCGGCGGTTATTCGGCTGAAAAGTCCGCTTAGTCACTGTTAATTCTCCACACTCAATCAAACGCAGAAGCATGCTTGGGAAGTACGTTCAAACTGAGTTTGCCCAAAAACTTCGGCGATATTAGGTCATTTGCTGTTCATATCTTTCCGGCGGCGGCCAAAAAGGGCACGCTACTACCCCGGTTAAGACTCAATAAGTCTATGAATAGCAAACCGTTTGGTCAAATTCGAGATCGTAATTCAGTTACCTCTGAGTGCCACTATGTGAATAAGCTGTGCATATCTTTGTTCACCCTGTGGATATAAAGGCTAAGGTTGTGACAGTAGATGTGCCAGAACATTGCAGGTACTGGCAGAGTACGGACACAACTTGTGGATAAAGCGTGGCGAAAATATTGCGCCCTGATGCAAAATTCGTTTATCAGGAGGGCAAGGATGAATTGGGGTTTTAACGGATGAGTGTAAGCGATTCGATCATCAACTCGTGGCAGCGAGTTGTTGAGAAAGTACGCGCTTCTGGTGACGTGGGGCTAAGTCAGATGGGCTTTTTAGATCTTGCACATCCCCAAGGGCTCATCGCCAACACGTTACTTTTAGCGGTTCCCAATGAAATGACCCGAGATATCCTCGAGAACCATCTCCATCAATATCTTGCCGATGCACTCACGGACGTTTTTGGCACTGATATCAATTGTGCCTACTCTATTGACACCAATCTGCATGCCACCACACCGGAAATCTCGACTTCTCCCCAGCGCACTATCCCCGACACTGAACATGTGGATAACGTTGTGGATATCTCTGAAGCCCCAGAAGCTCCCACCGAAGAAGAACCTACCGGTGAAACGCTTATAGAAGAATTATTTAGTTCCCAAACCAATCCAGCACCATCGCCAAGCGGTGGTACTCAGCTCACGGTGCCACCAAGTTCTGGGGAACGCTCCCGGCTCAATGTCCACTACCACTTCGATAACTTCATTACAGGTTCATCCAACCGTTTTGCTCACGCCGCTGCATATGCGGTATCGGAACAACCTGCGAAATCGTATAATCCGTTATTTATCTATGGAGAGTCAGGGCTCGGAAAGACCCACTTACTCCATGCTATTGGGCACTATGCTCAAGAACTCTTCCCCGGTTTACGCGTTCGCTACGTTAATTCTGAAGAATTCACTAACGATTTTATTAATTCTATTCGCCACGACGAAGGTGCTTCCTTCAAGCAGATCTACCGCAATGTAGACATTCTGCTAATTGATGACATCCAATTCATGGCCAATAAAGAAGCCACCGTTGAAGAGTTCTTCCACACATTCAACGCCTTGTACAACAACCATAAACAAGTTGTGATCACTTCCGATCTGCCACCTAAGCAGCTGTCAGGATTCGAAGAGCGTCTTCGTTCTCGTTTCGAATGGGGTCTTACAACAGACATCCAGCCACCGGATCTTGAAACCCGAATTGCGATCTTGGCGAAAAAGGCCGATTCAGAAGGTATCACTGTGCCCAAAGACGCACTGGAATACATCGCTTCACGCATCGATACCAACATTCGTGAACTGGAAGGTGCTCTGACCCGTGTCACTGCCTATGCCTCATTGAATAATGAACCAATTAATTTGGACCAGGCCCAGTACATCCTCAAAGATCTGATCACCGACGACAATGCCCAAGAAATTACATCCGATTTGATCTTGGACGAAACGGCAAGCTATTTCGGTTTTACCCTGGCGGATCTGCAATCTAAATCCCGCACCAGAACACTGGTAACCGCACGTCAAATAGCCATGTATTTGCTGCGGGAGCTAACCGAAATGTCATTGCCGCGCATTGGCGCAGAATTCGGTGGACGAGACCACACCACAGTGATGCACGCAGATCGGAAAATCCGAGATCTGATGAGCGAACGTCATGCTATTTACAACCAGGTCACTGAATTAACGAACAAAATCAAGCAACGGGCAAGAAACGTTTAAAAATTTTTGTGGTGCATAGCAGCACAAAAATAACTAAATTTTTCCGATTACGCCTGCCTACCTTGAGGTTAAGGTTGAAGCCATCTCCACATACCCCTATTAACCCTATTGTGGCTTGAACGCGTACCACGCACCGATCTGCTAAAAATAGGGGTCCACTGCAATCCACAGAGATCCACAAGGTTTTCCACAGGTAAATTCAGTAGTCTTTTCAGGCTGTGGATAACCCTGTTGATAATTAAGGGGATAACGGTAGTAGGACTGAGGATAAGTCACTAAAACGGTGGAATCACAACGATGTAAGACCATCGTCTCTACACACAATGCTCACAAGCAAAACGTGGATAATGCACTTAATCCTCCACAGGAATAGGGTTGCAATACCGACGATGCACAAGCTTTTCCACAATATCCACAGCACTTACTAACACCCCTGATCCTTTAAATACCTCTAAATAACGATGAGCCGAATTTTTGGTTCACCACAAAGAACTGAGCTTCGAAATCACTAGTCGACGTAAACAGCTAAATCACGCTAAGCTGTCTAAGCACCCCTATATTTTTCGGGTGTCCAAATTCGTTGTCATTAAGCAAACTTGTGTTGCAATTTTCTGAGGGAAGGCAGACTCTTCGTGAAGTTCACAATCGGACGGGATGTTCTTACTGACGCTGTCACATGGACCGCACGTTCTTTGTCTCCTCGACCACCCGTTCCCGTTTTACGTGGTTTGCTAATCACCGCAGAAAATAACTTAGTTTCGATCGCCAGTTTCGACTACGAAACTTCAGCTCAGCTCGATGTTGAAGCTCATATTGAAACCGACGGCCAGATTCTGGTCGAAGGTCGCATGCTCAATGACATCGTCAAATCATTGCCGAATGCACCGGTCACTATTGAGCTCACCGAATCTCGAGTTATCCTGACCTGTCAAAATTCAACATTTACCCTGGCGACCATGCCGGTTGAAGAATATCCGGCTTTACCTGCAATGCCTGAAGTTGCCGGCACTATTGATGGCTCAGTATTTTCCGAGGCTATCTCCCAAGTTGCAGCTGCAGCATCCAAAGATGACACCTTACCGATCTTGACCGCCGTCAAGATCGAAATCGAAGGCGACACGATCACCTTTTTGGCCACCGACCGTTATCGTCTGGCCATGAAAGAAATTACTTGGACACCACACAATCCACAGATTTCCACTTCGGTACTGGTCAAATCCCGCACCCTTACCGAAGTTGCCCGTTCACTAGGTGGTGGAGGAGAAATCGAATTTCGTCTTGCAGCAGACGAAGACGAGGCCGAACTTGTTGGCTTTTCATCTGGTGGTCGTCGTACCACCAGCCTGCTCGTCGATGGCGAATATCCCAAGATTCGTTCCCTGTTCCCTGAAGAATCCAATATTTATGCAACCGTAGATACCGGCCAACTTGTTGAAGCCGTCAAGCGTGTTGCTCTGGTTGCTGAACGCAACACTTCGCTAATGATGATGTTTAGCGGAAACGAAGTTGCCCTTTCTGCAGGCCAAGGTGACGACGCCTCAGCTACCGAATCGGTCCCAGTCCAGCTGGAAGGTGAAGATATCACCGTAGCTTTCAACCCCGCTTACCTTTCCGAAGGGCTCAATGTGATCGGGGGCCAATACACCCGTTTTGCATTCACCAGTGCACCAAAACCCGCCTTACTGACCGGCAAGCAAGAACTTGAAGGACCACAGAATGAGGATTATCGGTATCTGGTGATGCCGATCCGCATACCGAATTAACCGTGTATCTTTCACACCTTTCGCTTACGAATTATCGTTCCTATGAACAGGCCGAGATTGCGCTCAACCCCGGCCCAAACATTCTGATTGGTGCAAATGGTGTCGGAAAAACCAATGTTGCTGAAGCAATCAACTATTTGGCTGTCCAGCACTCCCACCGGGTGTCCAATGATCACCCGCTTGTGCGCATCGGCCAAACCCAGGCACTAGCTCGCGGGCGAATTCACCGTGGCGAACAAGCCGTATCCATCGAATACGAAATCAACCCCGGAAAATCCAACCGGGTGGCAATTAACCGTGGAGCACCACAGGCCGCACGACAGGCCTACGGTATTTTCAAAGCCGTCCTCTTTGCCCCCGAAGATATCGAACTCATTAGCGGCCAACCAGATATCCGCCGTCGATTCATGGATGACCTCATCGTGCAAATGCGACCGGCCCTTGGCGATGCACGACGGGATTTTGATCGGGTCCTACGCCAACGCAATGCGCTACTTAAATCCGGACGGAAACCGGGAGCCTGGACCCCAGAACACGAATCCACACTGGCAGTGTGGAACGAACACTTATCAAAGGCAGCCGCACGACTAATCAACGGACGATTACATGCCTTACGGCTACTGGCTGCCCCCACCTCCAAAGCGTATGCAGAACTATCCAATGGCAATAAACCCGCCGGTTTTGCCTACCAATCCACTGTCCCTTTAGCAACGGGCCAACACGCCGAAGTGCCCGATGAAACACAATTATATGAAGCCGTCTTAGCTGCACTGGAAGAGGCCTACCAAGCAGAACGAGACCGCGGCGTCACACTGGTGGGACCTCACCGCGACGATCTTGTGATCACCTTAGGACCGGCACCAGCAAAAGGCTTCGCCTCCCACGGAGAAACCTGGTCGCTAGCGCTAGCCCTGCGCTTGGCTTCCTATAATGTGCTTTGCCAAGATGATCCCAATCCGGCAGCCCAACCGGTGTTGATCCTGGACGATGTATTCGCTGAACTTGATGCCGCCCGACGAACACGCCTGGTCGAAATGACTCGAGATGCAGAACAATTAATTATCACTGCTGCGGTGACTGCGGATATCCCCGAAGAACTCAGCGGAACCCATATCCCCATCCAAATGTCGGATGGGCTATCGACCTCGGGCGAACACCACGAGTCACTTGAGGCCCTTAGGATTCTTGAGGCCAATTATTTTGCCGATGCTGAAGGAAGCCAGCCAATAGATACACCCGATGATCCATCGGATGGGGTAGCTGATGACTGAAGATACCCAGGACCACGACGACATTGACGCAGCCGCTGCGGCATTACAGCGTGTTAGACAGGCCGCCGCCGAAGCCGGATATCAACCCGGCATGGCAGGCCAGCACCAACGCCGTGCCAAACGGAAACGCACCACAAACGATACGCCGGTCCGCTCTGCCGGACCCCAACCATTAGGGGATATTTTTTCAAAATTTCTCGCCCAGCGAGGCTGGAAAGAACCGGTAGCTGTTGGATCAGTATTGGCAGATTGGGCATCGATCGTTGGCCCACAGATCGCAGAAAATACCGAAGTTGAGAAATTTGAAAACGCCCAATTGGTGCTGCGTGCCTCATCTACGGCATGGGCCACCCAATTGCGCCTACTCACCCCGCAATTAATGCATAAATTCGACGAGGTCTTAGGTACCGGAGTGATCACGAAACTAGAGATTAAAGGCCCGGCGGGCAGAAACTATGGTCACCGGGCGAGACCTGGACGGCGCTAAGTTTCGAAGCGTTACAACGGCCTGCAGAGCGTTTTATGGCTCCGAAGACGAATACGCCCACATAATCCGTCCCACCACGCGCCCACAGAGGCCATTCTGGACGTTCTGACCACTGTTTTAGCCCACAGCACCCCTGAATTTTGGGCGAAACTGCAATAAATGTCGTAGAATAGGGACGTTATAGCCTTTCTGATTTTGATCTGCAGTGCTGTTAAGGAGCAAAACGGCCCGTGTCTGAAAACCTAACTGACAATAATGTAGCTGCGCCTACTGAAGTGCATTCCGAAATGCAGCGCGTAGAGCATTCCTACGAAGCCGGCGACATTACCGTCTTGGAGGGGCTCGAAGCGGTTCGGAAACGTCCGGGGATGTACATCGGATCGACTTCCGAACGCGGGCTACACCATCTGGTTTATGAAGTCGTAGACAACTCCGTGGATGAGGCACTTGCCGGTTATGCCGACACCATCAACGTCGTCTTACAAAAAGACGGCGGCGTCCGTGTGGAAGATAACGGCCGCGGCATCCCGGTGGAAATGCACCCCACTGAAAATAAACCCACCGTTGAAGTGGTTATGACTGTATTGCACGCCGGGGGTAAATTCGGTGGCGGCGGGTATGCCGTTTCCGGTGGGCTACACGGTGTCGGCGTCTCAGTGGTTAATGCGCTTTCTGCGCGCGTTGAAACCGAAATTCGGCGTGATGGCCACATTTGGAAAATCTC
Source organism: Candidatus Yaniella excrementigallinarum (assembly GCA_019113675.1). Taxonomy (GTDB): domain Bacteria; phylum Actinomycetota; class Actinomycetes; order Actinomycetales; family Micrococcaceae; genus Yaniella; species Yaniella excrementigallinarum. The sequence continues at coordinate 3,451 of DXHA01000068.1, read as the reverse complement.
GTTCAAAAACGGTGGCATCCTGGATACCGCCTTACAAGAAGTCGGTACCACCGATGAAACCGGGACGACGCAGACCTTCTACCCGGATCCAGAAATCTTTGAAACCACCTACTTTGATTTCGAAACGATTCGCGCGCGCTTCCAACAGATGGCCGTTTTGAATAAAGGCTTGCGCATCACGCTCACTGATGAACGTGAAATCATTGAGGAAACGACCTACGCCGATGAAATTGCTGGGGAAACCGACAGCGAAACCCTGGCTGATGCAGAAGCCGAAATCCAAGCTGATGGTGACGAAACTGCCGAAGCCACCGAAAATACTGTTCGTATGGTGGACTACCTCTACGAAAACGGTCTGCTGGACTATGTCACCCATCTCAATAAATCCAAGCGCGCCGAAATTATCCACGACGACGTCATTGCCTTCGAGAAGGAAGACACCGATCTTGGCATGTCCATTGAAGTGGCCATGCAGTGGACCACCGCATACTCCGAATCGGTACACACCTATGCCAACACCATCAACACCCACGAGGGTGGTACCCACGAAGAAGGCTTCCGCGGTTCACTGACCTCGCTGGTCAACCGGTACGCCCGCGATAAACAACTCCTGCGCGATAAAGACGATAACCTCACCGGTGACGACATTCGCGAAGGTCTGACCGCCGTCATTTCGGTCAAACTGGCCGAACCCCAGTTCGAAGGCCAAACCAAAACTAAACTGGGCAACTCCGAGGTCCGCGGCTATGTGTACTCGGTGATGACCGAACAGCTAGGCGACTGGTTGGAAAGCCATCCGGGCCCGGCCCGCGATATTATTCGCAAAGCCCAACTTGCCGCCCAAGCACGCGTGGCCGCCCGCAAAGCCCGCGAAAACGCGCGCCGCAAATCGCCGTTGGAATCCTTTGGCATGCCCGGCAAACTCTCGGACTGCTCTTCGACCAACCCGGAAGAATCCGAAATCTACATTGTTGAAGGTGACTCGGCCGGTGGCTCAGCCAAACAAGGCCGCGACCCACGCACCCAGGCCATCCTGCCGTTACGCGGCAAGATTCTCAATGTCGAACGCGCCCGCCTGGATAGGGCCATGGGCAACGCTGAAGTCCAAGCCATGATCACTGCCTTTGGTACCGGTATTGGCGAAGACTTCGATATCGCCAAAGCGCGCTACCATCGCATCGTGCTGATGGCCGATGCCGATGTGGACGGTCAGCACATCACCACCTTGTTATTGACCCTGTTATTCCGGTACATGCGCCCGCTGATCGAACACGGTTACGTCTACCTAGCCCAGCCACCGCTATACAAAATCAAATGGTCCAACCAGCCCGATGAACACGTCTTCACCGACGAACAACGCGATGCCGCACTGGAACGGGGCGAAGAAAAAGGTTGGCGACTACCCAAAGACAACTCCATCCAACGCTATAAGGGCCTGGGCGAAATGAACTACCAGGAACTCTGGGAAACCACCATGGACCCAGAACGGCGCACCCTGCTGCAAGTCACCATGGACGACGCCGCAGCAGCAGACCAAGTCTTTTCCATGCTGATGGGTGAAGATGTGGAATCCCGGCGTAACTTCATCCAAGAAAACGCCAAAGACGTCCGATTCCTCGACATCTAACGTCCCAAGCCCAAACGCGAGAAACCCACTTTTTCAACGACCACTTGAGAGATGACAGCCCGTGAGTGACGAGCAAACACCCACCACCGACCAAGGTGTAAACCAGATCGACCTGCAGACCGAAATGAAACGGTCATACCTCGATTACGCCATGGCCGTGATCGTGGGACGTGCCCTGCCCGATGTGCGAGACGGCCTGAAACCAGTACACCGCCGCGTCATCTACGCCATGTTCGACGGCGGCTACCGCCCCGACCGCGCCTTCAATAAGTCAGCGCGCGTCGTCGGCGACGTCATGGGTCACTACCACCCCCACGGCGACACCGCCATCTACGACACCCTGGTACGCCTCGTCCAAGACTGGGTCATGCGTTACCCGCTGGCCCTGGGCCAAGGCAACTTCGGGTCCCCCGGTAACGATGGGGCAGCAGCTCAGCGGTATACCGAAACCAAAATGGCGCCGCTGGCCATGGAAATGGTCCGCGATATCGACGAAGACACCGTCGACTTCCAAGACAACTACGACGGCAAACAACAAGAACCCACCGTCCTGCCATCGCGCTACCCCAATCTGTTAGGCAACGGCTCCACCGGCATTGCCGTGGGCATGGCAACCCAAATCCCACCGCATAACCTGCGCGATGTAGCCGAAGGCGTGCAATGGTACCTGGACAACCCAGAAGCCAGCCGCGAAGAACTACTAGAAGCCCTACTAAAACGCATCAAGGGCCCAGACTTCCCAGCCGGTGCCCAAATTCTGGGCCACTCCGGAATCGAACAGGCCTACCGCACCGGTCGTGGCTCCATCACCATGCGTGCGGTGGTCAATGTCGAAGAAATCCAAAACCGTACGGCACTGGTAGTCACCGAACTGCCATACATGACCAACCCGGATAACCTTGCACGCCGTATCGCCGAGCTCATCAACGAAGGCAAACTGTCCGGTATCGCCGATGTGCGGGATGAAACCTCCGGGCGCACCGGCCAGCGGCTCATTATCATTCTGAAACGCGATGCGGTGCCCAAGGTCGTACTCAATAACCTGTATAAGCACACCGCACTACAAGAAAACTTCTCCGCCAACATGCTGGCACTGGTTGACGGTGTGCCACGCACCCTATCGCTAGATGGTTTCGTCCACTACTGGGTTAAACACCAGATCGAAGTTATTGTGCGCCGTACCGCCTACCGCAAACGCAAAGCCGAAGAACGCGCACACATCCTACAGGGCCTGCTCAAAGCCCTGGATATGCTCGACGAAGTCATCTCCACCATTCGGGCTTCGGCATCCGCCGATGTGGCCCGCGAAGAACTCAAAAACCTGTTGAGCATCGATGACGAACAAGCCCGAGCTATCCTGCTGATGCAGCTGCGTCAGCTGGCCGCGTTGGAACGCCAAAACATCCAGGATGAATACGATGAACTGCAAGCCAAAATCGCCGAATACATTGCGATTCTGGAATCACCCACCCGTCAGCGTGAAGTCATCTCAGAAGAACTTGCCGGCATCATCGAACGCCACGGGGATGAACGTCGCACCGAAATCCTCTACGGCTATGACGGCGACATGTCGGTTGAAGACCTCATCCCAGAAGAAGAAGTTGTTGTCACCATCACCCGCTCCGGCTACGTCAAACGCACCCGCGTTGACAGCTACCGGGCACAAAACCGCGGTGGTAAAGGCGTACGCGGGGCAGCCCTGAAGGACGAAGACGTGGTAGAACACTTCTTCACCACCTCCACACACAACTGGCTACTATTCTTCACCAACTATGGGCGCGTCTACCGGGTAAAAGGCTATGAACTCCAAGACGCCGGCCGAGA
>DXHA01000067.1 GCA_019113675.1 Candidatus Yaniella excrementigallinarum | reverse complement strand
CCCCGAGAGTATGCTTTGTGGTTATGGCAACAACAGGATCTGGCGCCCGGGCATGGACCGTGGTAGTGGCCACGGGCATTATCGCAGCAATGCATGTGTGGAAGTTACCTTCCGCGCTGGAGTTTATTCGGGAAGATCTCCATATCAGTTTGGTTGCTGCCGGTGCCCTTGTTGGTGTCGTCCAGCTGGCCGGGGCGTTTGGTGGGTTAGCGGCTTCAGTAGTCTCCGAACGAATCGGGGCAAAATATACCCTGGTGGTAGGTATGCTATTTGCCGGCATCGCCTCAGTCGCCGGTGGCTTCGCCATGAATGCAGCCTGGCTGATGATCACACGTGCCATTGAAGGCATCGGCTTTATCCTAATTACCGTGGCAGCACCAGCGCTGGTGCGACGCCTGGCGCCATCAGCTCAAGTTAACGCAGCCATGGGGTGGTGGGGTGCTTTTCAAGGCATTGCACTATTTTTTGGTGTGGGTATTTCGGCGGTACTGCTAAACGCCACCCAGGTAACCTGGAATATTTGGTGGTTCATTATGGGAGCGGCCACTTTGGCCTTCATCCCGGTAGTACTGGCCAGGGTCCCAGCTGATACGCCCAGTGCGGTGAACTTACAACGGGTCACACGGTTGATAGTCACATCGGTCAAAACCCCGCTGCCGTGGGCGTTTGGCATCATTTTTTCCTCGTACACTTTACAATGGGGCGCAATTCTGAGTTTCTTGCCCACGATTTTTGGCGAAGCTCAGATCGAATCGGCCCTTGACGTAGCCATACTGGTGGGTATTGCAACGGCGGTTGTCGGTGGGCTCAATGGTGTGGCAAACGTCGTCACCGGAATATTATTGCAGCGTGGCCAACCGCCCCGGCGTTTGATGCTCACCGGGCTAATAACCATGGCGGTTACGTCAGTGATTGTGTTTGGTCCAGACTGGTCGGTCGTCCCCGGCAATGTGGTGTGGGCATTATTAGCTGCCGCAGTGTTCTCCTTTACGGGCGCCTTGGTGCCCACCACTGTTACCCGTCAAGCTGTGGATATTGCGCCGCCAGGTGGTTCGCCTGCCGCCGTCATTGGGCTCATGACCCAAATGTATAACTTAGCGAATTTCTTGGGGCCGATCATCCTATCGGCCATCGCCGAAACCGCCGGTACCTGGCAGCTATCTTGGACGATGACGGCTACCGCTTCGGCAATTGGTATTATAGTGATTTTGGTTTTCGTGCCGGGCGGTACTGACCCATTTAAAACAAGCCGAGAGCCAGTACAATAACCATGAACGCCAGCTGGGGCAGCAGCTGAGAACGGGGCCGTAGAGGCCGTGACACCGTCGCGAGATACCGTTTTTATACTAAGGACGATTCGTGCCCCAAAAAGGAAGCTACGCGCCGGTTGGTTCCCATATTTATCCGGTGCTCTTTGCCATGATGACCGTGGTCTTTATCCTGTCGAATATCGGTGGTTCAAAAGGGGTGCAGTTTGGCCCGATACTTACCGATGGCGGATTCTTTTTGTTTCCGGTGGCATATATTCTCGGCGATATCATTTCTGAAGTGTACGGCTTCAAAGCTTCTCGCCGGGTGATCTACGCTACCTTTCTTATCGCGGTGTTTGTCTCGCTGACCTATTGGATTATTATCGCTCTTCCGCCAGCCGAGTTTTATGACGGCCAAGAGGCGCTGACCCGAACCTTGGGACCGGTGCCACTTATCGTGTTGGCATCGCTGGTGGGTTTTTTCGTCGGGCAACTGTCCAATGCCTGGATCATGGTGGCCATGAAACAGCGCAGCGGCGAACGCTACCTGTTCGGGCGTATTGCTGCTTCCACGCTTGTGGGTGAACTGCTGGACACCATCGCATTTTCTGCCATTGCTGCAACCGTTATTGGTATTGAAACCTTTGGCCAATACTTAGTGTTTGTGCTGATCGGGTGGGCCTGGAAATTTGCCGTCGAAGTGGTATTGGCTCCGGTGACCATCTGGATTATCGGCAAAGTCAAAAACGCCGAGCCGCATTACGGCATCATCGAGTAATGTGTCGGCCAGTCTTGCTAACCGCGCCACAAGATGGTTAGCTAGACCATCAGAATCACGAGTGCTGATCACAGCTAGCCCTGGCTGATCGGCCAGCAACCCTCTGCGCATAGTGGGGTGCTCCAGGTGAGGATTCGGCTTAGTTCAAACGTTCTAAGCAAGTATGGCGCCGTGGCTGTTGCCCTCGCCACGATTATAGGAGTCTGCATGACACAGACCATTGAACCAGTCGTTCATCTTGATACCCTCTGGGAACAACTGACCCCGGTATTCAACGAAATCGCCGCCACCGCACCGGCCCGAGAGTCCGCAGGTGGTATCGATCCGACATCGATTCATCTGTTGCGTGACGCCGGATTTACACGGCTACGCATTCCACAGGCTCATGGCGGATATGGTCTTTCGTTGCCGCAAGCCTATGAGTTTTTTGTTGCATTGGCCGCAGCGGATTCCAACCTGGCTCAAGCGTTGCGGGCCCACTGGAGTTTTGTTGAAGACGTGTTGAGCCGACCCAACGAGCAAAGCGCGTTCGTACAACGCTGGCTAGGCAGACTAGGTAGTGGCGTCATCATTGGTAATGCCATTACAGAACGCGGCAACCAACACGGAACCAACACCACGCGAGTCACCCGACGTGATGGCCAGTGGCTACTCAACGGCACGAAGTATTATTCAACCGGAACCGGCTATGCCGACTGGATTGCGGTGGCCGCCACCGGTGATGACGACCAACCGATTTCGCTGACAGTACCAGCCGAAGCACCCGGGGTAGAAATCGTCGACGATTGGGATGGTTTTGGCCAAAAACTCACCGCTTCTGGTACAACCCATTTCAAGAATGTCACTGTCGACGATATCGAAATTTTCCCTGCAGGCCACGGACTTGAATCGGGTGAGCGTACGGCGTACGGGCAGGCCGCCTGGCAGACCATACACCTGGCCACCCTGGTGGGGATAGCCAGAGCCGCATTATCCGACGCCACACAATACGTACGATCGCGAACACGAACGTTCAGTCACGGTGCCGCCGATGACGTCCGGCAGGACCCACAGGTACTGCAGTTGTTGGGCGAGCTTGCTTCTCAGGTGGCTGGGCTTGAAACAGTGTTTTGTGCGATCCCACCGGTACTTGCCGACCATTTTGCAGCGGATGCCCGCGGTGAAGCGCTATCTGGTGATGAAGTGGATGCCCTGTACGCCCAGGTATACCAAGCACAACAGATTATCGCTGCGGTGACTCTTGACGTGACCACCAAGATTTTTGAAGTCGGAGGGGCATCGGCTACTTCCCGGACGAGGGCTTTTGATCGGCACTGGCGCAATGCCCGGGTATTGGCTAGCCACAACCCGTTGATCTATCGCGCTCGCATTCTAGGTGATTACCTAGTCAACGGGGTCTCCCCGGAACGCAAATACACGGTGGGATACGGTGCCTAGCTAGGCATAATATCGTCCGAGCATGTGCTCTTTGTACTGATAAAAGTCTCCATCGGTGATGGCTTGTCGAATAGTATCGACCAGTCGAATAGTGAAACGCAGGTTATGGATCGACAGCAGGGTGCCCGATAATATTTCATCGGCTTTGATCAAGTGCCTGATGTAGGCCTTGGAATAGTGGGTGCAC
>DXHA01000006.1 GCA_019113675.1 Candidatus Yaniella excrementigallinarum | reverse complement strand
ATCGTTGGCGAGTGTGGCGGTCAAGCCATGTGCGCGACGTGTCACGTCTATGTTGAAAAAGTCGAGGGCGAACTCCCCGAAATTAGCGAAGACGAAGAAGAGATGCTGGAATGCACAGCTGACGAACAACTAGACAACAGTCGGCTAGGCTGCCAGCTCAAGGCTGGTACTCACTTTGATGCAATCACTGTTCGTCTTCCAGAAAGCCAGGTATGACATGAGTGAAAATGTGATCATCATTGGTGCCGGTCAGGCGGGTTTGACTGCAGCAACGAGCTTGCGAGACCAAGGATTCACGGGTCAAATTCATTTGATCAGCGACGAAGAAGATACGCCGTATCAGCGCCCTCCCTTATCAAAGGGTTATCTAGCCGGCACTGAGACAACAGCCGACTTAGCTTTATGCACGGTCGAAACACTTAAGGCTCAAGAGATCACCACCTATTTTGGTGCTAGCGCCAAGAACATCGACCGGGCGAAGCAAGCGGTCGCACTGGATAACGGCCTGGTGCTGGAATATGAGTGGCTCATTTTCGCCACTGGTTCTAGCCCTCGGTCACTACAGATGCCTGGCAGTACGCTTGCCGGCATTCATGCAGTCCGTACTGTAGAAGATTCCGATAGGCTACGCGCTAGCTTCAGCAATGGTGGCAACACGATTTTCATTGGAGGCGGCTTCCTAAATCTGGAAGTTGCCGTCGAAGCGGCAAGACACGGGAAGGCAACCGTCTTAGAGGTAAGTTCGCAGATTCTTGGTCGAGTGCTGAGCCGACCCGCGGCAGATGCCCTGGAACAATACCATCGTTCGCTGGGTGTTGATATCTGCTGCGGTGTAAGCGTTGAGGAAATTATTGGTGAAGACGGTCATGTTGTGGGCGTTCGTTTAGACGATGGAGACGTCATTGCCGCTGACCGTGTTGTCGTAGCTATCGGAGCGATTGCTTGTGACGAGCTAGCGAATATGGCCGGGCTTGAAACGGCCGGTGGCATTGTTGTTGACGAACAATTGCGCACAAACGATGCACACATCTTTGCGATAGGTGACTGTGCTATCTATCCGAACGTATTTTCTGGGACTCAAATGCGTGTGGAATCAGTTCAAAATGCAACCGATCAAGCCCGTTATGTTGCCCAGTTGATCGTTGACGGGGGTACTGAACACTATCAAGCAGTCCCATGGTTCTGGAGTACGCAGGGAGAACGTAAACTCCAAATTGCTGGGCTTGCCCTTCCTGACGACGAGGCACTCATCGTCGACGTTCATGAAGATAAGGGAAAACTCGTCGTTGAACGGCTGCGGCAGGGACAAGTGGTGGCAGTCGAAACAATCAACGCTCCTGGGCCACATATGAAAGCGCGGCGCCGGTTAGCGCAGACGGTACTGCATAGTGATCTGGCGGTATCGCCGTGAGAGCATCAGATGCGTCATGATGGCAGCGATTATAAGAAGAACCAAAATAACATCGCTTACGCTGCTGGGAATAGCGCCCGTTCGGTCTGCCAGGATTGTCAAAGCTCCAAGCGCTAAGAAAATAACGGTAGCAAGAGTCTTTAGCACAGCACACCTCCCAGCTGCCCATAGGTCGTTGTAGTGGTCAGCATAGTGTGTTGCTAGTTGCAGATAAAACGCTGCACCGTATCGTGCAAAAGTAGTTGTGTTTCTTGATCAGTGTTGAATGAGCTGTCCACGGCAACGCGATCGATAAAACCATTGGTGAATAGCAGCAACCACGAGGTAATGCGTTCTGCTGTTAGATCGGAGCGGAACTGGCCAGCGCTAATGCCGCGAGCCACCCAATGGATGAGCAGATCACGTTGTAATTGCTCATCTTCAGCCACGGCATCTGCTATCTCTGGGATAGTCATAACGCCAGCAACACATTGCGCAAATCCGGGTAGTCGCCAGTCACCCGCTTCTGAAACCGTGCGACTGATAAAACAATTGATAGCTGCTAATGGGTCGGTTGCATTTTCAAGTGCTGCGCCGAACTTACGGGTCTCATCGATGCCAAGCTTCAAGATGGCAAGCAGCACATTAAGTTTGGTAGGAAAATAATGAAAAAACGTGCCAGAACTAATCCCAGCTTGGTCACAGATCTTCGCAGTGGATGCCCCGTGGTACCCATGCTGGGCAAAAGTCGTCAGCGCAGCATCAATAATGTGCATTCGGCGGGCTTTTTGCCGTTGTGTATCAATGGGTCGTGCCATCAGAACGCCCGGCGCGCTTGAAGTTGGTTCTGATGTTGACGCACAACAATTCCGTACTGTTGCAGCTGCTCGTCAACGTCGGTACGAGCGATCGGGTCCTTTGTTATCCGGTTGTAGCGGCGTAGCAAGCTGTGTTCTTGATCAGTAAATTCCGGTCTGCCGTCTACCCACCTAACGTAGGCATCCTCAAAGGGGTCCTGGCCATAAAACGGGTAGTGGTGGTTCTGGAGTGCATCAATCACGTCGCGCTTTGGTAGCGCATCAGCATTTAGTCGATGTCGGATCAAATCGTGGGGATCGAGAAATATGAGATTTCGAGCATCAAAATATATTGCTGAGATGTCTTCCTGACTGATCCATCCTTCACCATTATTCTGCTGGTATTCGATATGATCATCTGCGACTACAAGATGTAGTGCCTCTTTGATTGCGGCGTTGGCGATATACACACCAGCGATAAGCCCTAGTGCGGACATGATTGGTACCGACCATGAAAATGGCATATCTGCGATTAGCTGCACCAAGCCTGTTGTAGGAAATGGGGACGATTCAAGAGCTGTTTGCAGCAGCCCGACCAGCGGTGGCAACGCGAAGCCCAGTCCAAACCCAAGCCCAAAGGTCAAGATTCCTAGGACCACTGGAACTGAGCGATGTGGTTGCAAAGTTGTCGGCGTCATCGTTAACAGAGTACATACTCTAAAAACCGTCAAGCAAACACTATGTGTTGGAATCGCTATGACTTTATAGATCGGCTTATCAGTTTTGCAGGCTGGTTGCGGTGATCTGGCTGACTGTAGAATGTCGATACGCGTCTGGGACACACGTCCGGAGGTGAGAAGAATCGACTGGAATAGCTTCCTTCCACTGTTGGAGGCTTCTGACTACACCATTGCGCGCGAAGTTATTTTGCGCGGTGTAGCCGCGCTGTACTTCATTGCCTTTTTGTCATCGTTTAACCAGTTTCCGGCACTACTCGGTGACAACGGGCTTAGCCCTGCCCCACAATTTCTTAAGCGGCTACTTCGACAACGGACACCAAGCTTATTTAACTGGCGCACCACGACGTATTCGGACCGGCTCTTGCGCAGCATCTGTGTGATCGGCATGCTGCTGAGTATTTCCGTGGTGGCGGGGGGTGTACAGCTGGGTCCTGCCTGGGTACCCATCCCGGTTTTCCTGCTGATGTGGTGGCTATACATGTCGATCGTCAGCATTGGCCAACAATTTTATGGTTTCGGTTGGGAATCGCTGATCTTAGAAACTGGCTTTATCGTAGGGTTCCTTGGCACCCCACAAGTAGCCCCACCGATGCTGATTTTATTGTTTCTGCGGTGGACCTTATTCAGGGTGGAATTTGGCGCCGGCATGATCAAGATGCGTAGCGATAACTCCTGGCGTGATCTGACAGCAATGGACTACCACCACCAAACTCAGCCGATGCCGAACCCGCTGAGTCGTTGGGCCCATCGAAAACCGCCGTGGTGGCACCGATCCGAGACGCTGGGCAGCCATATTATTCAACTGGTCATGCCATGGCTACTGTTTTTCCCGCAGCCTATTGCTTCCATTGCAGCAACGATCATCATTTTCAGCCAACTGGCGCTAGTCATTACGGGCAATTATGCCTGGCTGAACTGGATCACGATCCTGATAGCTTTTTCCGGGATTAGCGACTCATTTCTTAAAATGCTGGTTGGTAGCGGCTGGCCAGGCTGGGGTGGCAATCTATTTGCCACGGTGGCTGAAGGTAATGCACAAGTGCAATCACCTGTGTGGTGGTTCATTGTCATCGCCGTGGTGTTTATCTGGCTGGTGGTGTTAAGTTGGCTACCGCTACGGAATTTATTCTCATCTCGGCAGCTGATGAATGCCAGCTTTAACCGTTGGCACCTGGTTAACGCGTACGGGGCGTTTGGCTCCATGACCCAGATGCGTCGAGAGCTCATCATCGAAGGGACCCTAAGTACCGATCCCGCAACTGACAATTGGCATGCCTATGAGTTCAAAGGAAAACCTGGCGATGTATTTCGAAAAGCGCCACAGGTCGCGCCATATCACTTGCGGTTGGATTGGATGATGTGGTTCCTGGCTCTGGGATCCTGGAGACAAGCCTGGTTCTCAGCATTTTTAGAAAAAATTCTCGACGGCGACCCACAGATTCGACGGTTGTTGCGGACCGATCCGTTTGATGGGCAGGCCCCCGAACTGATCCGAGTCCGTGTTTTTGAGTACCGTTATACGACACGCCAGGAACGCCAACAGACCGGCCAATGGTGGTGGCGCGAGGAATTGGGCACGCTTGTCTCTCCGAGCGGACTTGAATGAGACAACCGATTCACAAGGTCACAGGTTTTGGCCATCGCTGTGTTAAATCTCATTACAGGCAGCATGTAAAGCTTCCAGCGCATCATCAATAGTATCTGTATTTGCGACGCTCAAACCGGCCAAAAGTTCGTCGCCGGCTTCGAATATTTCGGTTTGCCCATCTATAATTTCGTTGTTCCAAGCCCCCGTCAAAGCCGCGGCACTGAAAGCTTCGTACCAGGTCGGCGATTCTTCGATCTCAACCCACGTTTCAGCAGGACCGTACTCGTCGTCGATGCGTTGGCCCAGAGCGCATGCATAATCAAGCTGGCCTTCGTGCGAAGGATCGGCTGCTCGAACCCCTGCTACATTGTTGCAACTTTTGATGACCTGTTCTAAACCCGAGCTAATGGCTTCATCATGAAAGTTGCTGATGCCATCGAGTATTTGTTTGCCTGCCGCAACGAGTTCGTCATCGTCAGCCAGTGCCTCGTGTTGCCCCGCGAGGATTAGTGTGCCCAAAGACCAGGTTTCGCGGCCCACCGGATTTTCATCGCCATTGCTAAAGTCCTCGATCGAGTTAGGTACGCCATGGGCCTCTTCAATGTGCTTGGATAGGGCACAAATGTAAACGTGCTGACCATTATCGGAGACGTCTACACCCGTTTTGCTGGTGTCGCCGATTAGAGTGCTGCAGCTGGCGAATAGCCCTGCGGCTAGGAACAATGCAGCGGGCAGGACTAGGGTTTTGCTAAGAGTATGTTTAAAGTTTTTAAACCACCGCTTCATAGACATATCGCTCACCATACACCGATACCATCTCTGCATTTGCTCACTGGCTTTTCAGAATAATCTGCATGATTTCATAACGCGTTTTTGTCATGGATTTCTACGATCTGGCCATTGCGCGGCAGGGCACCGTCAAAGGTAATTGGTACAGCGTGGGCTCTTTCGATGTCAGCGGTATCGATTGCTTGAATGTGCAGATGCGGTTCGGTACTGTTTCCAGAATTTCCGCAGCGACCAATCATTTCACCGGGAGCCACGCGTTGTCCCGGTTGAACCGCAATGCTGCCTTGCTGCAGATGACACAGGGCAATGATTGCAGTTTTGTCTTGCAACATCACATAATTGCCCGCAAGGGCTGTCCAGCCTCCAGCTATTCGTCCAGGTTGTGTTAGTGCATACCACACAGAGGGTAGGCCTCGATATGCGGCATGATCGAGTTGGGCATCATGTACGGCCACCACGGTTGCTGTTGTAGGAGCCAGCACGGGGCGCCCAAAACCCACAAATCGCTGTGGGGGCTCTGGGCGGAGCAATGAACCCAGGCGTATCGGAGCCGTAGCATCCTTATGATTCACCGGAACAAAATCGATGGCATACGAGGTCGCAAATCGTGTGGTGCCGTGGCTAGGTACACGATTGGCCGGACTATTTTGCGTCAACCACCGGCCAGTAAACGGGAATGCTAAATTAACCATGGTCACCACTCAGGAAGTTCGATTGGGTCGCGCAGACTACGGCCCATCACCAGATCGGCAATAAACGGCAATCCCATAAATCGCAGGGCGGTGTTTCGTAGGAACAGTTTTCTACGGTTGCGTGGCGCAAATGCGGTCCCCAGGTTGCGGGCGGCGTCTTGTTTGGTACGGATGACTGACTCCAAATGGTGCTGGTAGGCGAGGAAGGCTTGGCCGTGGTCGCCATTCGAGTAACGTAGTTTGATAGCCAATATGTAAGCTTCAACCATGGCGAGGGCAGCCCCTTGACCTGCCAAAAGGGAAGGTGCTGCTGCGGCATCACCCACCAACGCTATGCGGCCGGTCGACCATGATGGCAGACGAATTTGGCTGGCTCGATCCAGATAGAAGGTTTTTGCTTCCGAAAGCTGGTTAAGGATACTGGGAACCTCACCACCAAGGTGGCCAAGGCTATGTCGCAATAGATCGTGCTGCGCACTGATATCCTCCGGTATGGTGCCGTCATGCCGGAAAGTAAATAATATCAGCGTGGTGTCATCGCGAAGAGACACGCGTAGCGTTTGCGCACCGACAGCCGTATGGGTGACTGCCACCAGTTCGTCTCTGGGACGGTATCCCACCAGTTCCAAGGCTGCCACGGTGATCCCCAGTTGTAGTTCAAACTGGGTTTCGGGTCCAAAGGCCAGTGATCTAACCCGGGAATGCAGTCCATCGGCGCCAATAACCAGATCAAAATCGCGCGGCGGACGGTGAGTAAATTCCACGTGCACCCGGTGACCGTCGTCGTCGAGCGTTTCGATGGTGTCACCAAAGATCGTCTCGACGTTGTCGTCTAATGCAGCATAAATCGCGGCGGAAAGATCAGAGCGGGCAATAGAAACATAGCGGCCACCGGCCTTATCGACAACACGGCCCGGATCAAGACTGGTGATCCTTTTGCCATCGGCATCAACTTCACGTAATTCCTGGAGCCGATAGCCGTCGTGCATCAGTCGCTCCACGATGTCCATGCGTTTTGCGACATCAAAGCCGGCGCCCCAAAAATCCACCAGATGCCCGCCCTGGCGCAACTGTGGCGCGGATTCTAGGAGTGTGGGCCGGTATCCGGCGCGTTGCAACCAGTAGGCAAGCGTGGGCCCAGCAATACCGGCACCAACAATCAAGACACGCATATAACTGAACTCCGCTGGGATGTTGCCACGAGTCTAACGGTCGTAGTGGTGAAATGGCAGGGCAGAAACCGGGCTCAGGTTATTGGCTGGATTGTTGCGTATCCTGGTCTGTGCGAGAACGCGTGGCTAGTGTTGAGCTAGGTATATTCCCCAGCTTTGGAGGTCAGCTTGACCACGAAACCGCCTGCTCCGCCGTTTACTTATCAGTCGGCGGTGCAAAAGATCCGTGGTGCTGAAGATGCCTGGAATGGACAAGACCCAGAAAAAGTCGCTCTAGCTTATACTCTCAATAGTTGGTGGCGTAATCGGAATACTTTCCTGCAGGGACGCGATGAGATTATCGAATTTTTGAAAGCTAAATGGGCACGGGAACTCAATTACCGGCTCATTAAGGAATTATGGGCTTTTCGGACAACAGAATTGCCGTGCGGTATTGCTATGAATCCCAATCCACAACGGGCCGGTGGTATCGCTCTTATGGCAATGAGAATTGGGAATTTGAAAGCAACGGCCTAATGTCGGTGCGCCATTCCAGTATCAACGATGTGGAAATCAGTGCATCGGAGCGCCAATTTCATTGGGAGCTTGGCACTGCGCGACCGGAGGGTCATCCAGGACTAACCGAATTAGGTCTCTAGAAACACCAATACGGCGGATACCCAGATATCCGCCGTATCGTAGCACCCTTCTGACTAGGTGTTTTATTATCGAGTTGCGGTCTGGCTACCTTCCGGTGCCAGCATGTTTTCAATTTCGTCTCGCTCCGGTTCAGAGAGGTAACGCTCTAAACTGTCATCGAGTTCGCGTAGCCATGGCGTGTGGTGTTCGGTGGCCATCGTGCCGGTCATTACCGAACGGTACACACGGTCGCGGTAGTGCAGAATGTGGTCCTTCTTGTCTGCTTCCCAGGAGACAAAAATCTCTGCAACTGCCATGAGGTCGAACATCGGATAATCTGTCTGCTCGATGAGATCGCGCACGTAGCGGGCTTGGAAATAAATTTCGTCTTCGCCCGTTTCTAGCTGTCGGAAGTCCTCCAACCATTTATCTATGTGTGCACGCTGTTGCTCGGCATCTGGCAGCTCAATGGTGCCCAAAATGATGTCACGTACGAACCACGCTTGCGCATCAAACATGTTGAAAGTGAACCATTGGTCCTGGGCACCCAAATAGAACAGGCCATTATTCTGCTCTGAAACTACTCCACGGTATAACCCGTCCGGGTATACATTATTGGGTGAATCTAGGGCCAGTTCGGAGGGTAGGAATGGGTAGTGGTGCAAATAGCCGGTGCATAGTATAACGGCGTCGAATTTACGGGACTCCCCATTGGTAAAGTGCGCTGTTGAGCCTTCAAAGCGTTCCAGTAGCGGCAGTTCTTCCATGTTTTCCGGCCATTTGAAGCCCATGGGAGCCGTGCGGTAGCTGAAAGTAATAGAGTTGACGCCCATCTTGAATGCTTGAACACCGATGTCTTCGGCAGAGTAGCTGGAGCCGATGAGCAGTACATCTTTGCCAGCAAGCTCTTCGGCACCACGGAAATCATGGGCGTGGACAATGTAGCCAGGAAAGGTTTCAATTCCTGCAAAGTCTGGCACATTAGGTGTGGTGAAATGTCCGGACCCAATAATGACGTGATCAAACTGTTCGGTCGTCGTTTGACCGGTCTGCAGGTCTTCTACGGTAACCGAGAACTGCTGCGTGGTGTCATCAAATTCAACCCAGCGCACGACCGTTGCGAAGCGAACATATTTTTTGACATCCGATTTCTGGGCACGGCCATTGATGTAGTCCCACAACACTGCGCGCGGCGGGTACGACGAGATGGGTCGTCCGAAGTGTTGGTCAAAAGTATATTCGGCAAACTCCAGTGCTTCTTTTGGAGCGTTGGACCATAGATTGCGGTACATGCTGGAGTGGACTGGTTCACCGTATTTATCTGTCCCGGTGCGCCAGCTGAAATTCCACTGCCCACCCCAGTCGTCTTGTTTTTCATAGCAGACAATTTCCGGGATCTCCGCGCCTTTTTTCCGTGCAGATTCAAAGGCCCTGAGTTGTGCCATGCCACTTGGCCCGGCACCAATAATTGCCACGCGTTTTGACAAAATATGCTCCTCATTGAGTCTGTCTGACTCTGATCTGGGCGCAGTCTGATACCTGAATGAAGCCGAAAATAGCAGGACTGCGCACACCCAAAAACTGCTATCCGGCATACTTGACCAGGCGCTGTTAGCGCACTGAAATCAAGCGAGAATCGTGGATTTACCACGACACGAACTTTCCCTACATTAGCATCAAGTACACGACAACTCCCGTATACGAAGCACAGCCCTGTACATCTCATAGCCTCTGGCCGATATAGACGATCAAATGTGGTTAGCGACGTCAAATACGGTCTAATCACCTATTGGCCGGGGGTGCTACTAGCTTCTAGGGTTGCCAGACAACATCCCATGGAGGTTTTTTATGAGTGCGACTTCTTCGGCAAATACCGTAGAGCCCGGCGCGCTAGAAACAAAAATACTGCTGATCCAACCCGATATGGATTGGCCAGCCAGACGGTTTCTACCCTGGCTAGAACAACAAGGCATCGACATCGAGTTGATCAGACCGTTTTTGGGGCAACCAATTCCCCACGAGCTGACCGCGGACGGATTAATTGTTCTGGCCGGATATATGAATGCCTATGCAGACGACTCTTACCCATGGGTGCCAGACGTTCGGCGCTTGTACCGGCAAGCTGACGAAACGGATATCCCCATACTGGGCTTTTGTTTTGGAGCTCAATTGCTTGCCACCACGTTCGGCGGTGAAGGCATTGGATGCGCCGTTAGGCCCAGAGATCGGTGTTGTTGAGGCCCGTTGGACGCCCGAGGGGCAACAAGACGAGGTCGTTGGCGGACTCAGCCAACCATTTTTGGCTGGTGCCTTCCATGATGACGCCATTAGCCAGTTGCCACCTGATGCTGTACGACTAGCGGCCGGCAAAACCTATCCCGTTCAAGCTTTCCGACGTGGTGCTGCTGTGGGCCTGCAATTCCACCCGGAAGCTACCCCGGAAATCTTCCGTGAGTGGTCTGAAGTTGCGCTGCGCAGATTCCCATGGTTGGAAGAGCTCATCCGTGCCAAAGTCTATGAATTCGAACGCCTCGATGCTATAAGCATGCAGGAAAAGCAGGCCTTGGTGAACAACTTCATCGACTCCGTACGGCACACTCAGGCACGAAAAAACTCTGGCGCCCAAACATCGCAGTAGCAGTCAGCCAATTATTGCGATAAGCCGTGCTTACATAACAAGGATTCGGCATAAACGCCAGCCTTTCGAAGTCCAATACAGCACACTACGGTGATGGACACGAGACATTGCGACCAACAACCGAAAGGAACACAGCTCCTAACAGACCACGGCTTTGATCATTTCCCTGAACGGGCCATCCGGCAGCAGAAGGAGACCAGTAGTGCACGATACGACTGGGCAACCCCAAGCATCCGAGCCACAGCCCAGCGCCTTCTCTCAGCTGATGCGACCTGTGGTGTTGCGCGAACACGCGCTGATTGCCGATGGTGAGCGAGGCGCCGTAGTTGGTCCACACGGCAATATTGTTTGGTTATGTGTGCCACGCTGGCACGATGAGCCGGTTTTTAGTTCATTGATCGGTGGCCAAGGCCAATACATCATCACCCCGACCGATACCTGGCACGTATGGGGTGGCGCATACGAGCCTGGATCACTTATTTGGCAGGGTAAATGGGTCACCCAGCACTCTGTTATAGAGTGCGAAAATCTCCTGTCCTACCCGGCCTCGGTGGATGTGGCTGTAATGTCGCGACGAATCCGCGCGGTATCTGGAACAGCCAAGGTAAGCGTGTATTTGCGTCCGGCATCCGGTTTTACCGGAAATACATTATCCAAAGCCCAGTTAGACGACGACGGGATCTGGCACGGCCAGGTCGATGATCTATATCTACGGTGGCAAGGTGCAGAAAACGCAACCCAAGCCGATGACGGCGGTTTACAGTTTGAACTGCAACTTGCTGAAGGCCAAGAACAGCTGTTCACCTTGGAACTCTCCCGTAAGCCACTGCCAACACATCCTGTGACACCTGAGGAAGTACCGAAAAGTACCCGGTGGAACTGGCAACGCACCGTGGCAAATATTCCACGGCCCGACCGAAGTGATGATATCCGCCAATCCTATGCGGTACTGACCGGAATGACATCCCAAGATAACGGGATGGTGGCCGCGGCAACCATGTCACTACCGGAACGTGAGCACGCCCACCGGGATTATGATTACCGCTACTGCTGGATCCGCGATCAATGCTATGCCGGCCAAGCGGTCGCTACGCTCGGGCCCAATCCGCTGTTAACGGCGGCACTACGTTTTATCACCGACAGGATCCTAGAAGACGAAGAAGAACTCAAACCGGCCTACCGGGTCGATGGTGGGCCGGTACCGGAACAACACGATATTGGATTACCCGGCTATCCAGGCGGCTCCAATATCGCTGGCAACTGGGTACGCGGCCAATTTCAACTCGACACGTTTGGCGAAGCCCTTAACCTTTATGCCAGTGCAGCCCAACACGACGTCATGGACGCCTCGGGCTGGCAGGCCGTGCGACTATGCCGAGACATCATCGAAAACCACTGGCACCAACCCGATGCCGGAGTATGGGAACTCCACGATGCCCATTGGACACATTCGCGTTTATCCTGTGTTGCCGGGTTACGTAGTATCACACGGCACATGGATAGTGGGGAAGCAGCCAGTTTTGAGGCGCTGGCAGATACCATCATGGCCGAGATTAGTACTACAAGTGTCCGTGATGACGGTGCCTGGGCGCAGCGCACCGATTTTTCAGGTTCAGACGCCGCACTGCTGCTGCCATTGGTCCGTGGCGCCATAGATATTGATGATCCGCGGGCAACCGCCACACTACGGGCAATCCGCGATGAACTGAATAAAGACGGGCACATCTATCGCTTCCAACACGGGGGAAAACCGCTGGGGGAAGCCGAAGGGTCCTTTACCGCCTGCGGGTTCATGATGGCGTTGGCGATGGCCAAACATGACGAACTACTGCCCGCCTTACATTTCTATGAGCGAGCCCGGATGGCATCAACCAGCTCAGGTTTGTTTACCGAAGAATTCGATGTGGCCAGCCACCAGCTACGAGGCAACCTGCCACAGGCCTTCGTTCATGCACTATTTATCGAAGCTGCATTGCAACTGGCCCCGATTGTTGATTCCACAAGCGATCAGGAGAACATATGACGACAGCCAAAGGCCCTCAAGTCGTGGCGGTCACCGGGGCAAGCGGTGGTATCGGGCGCGCATCGGCCATCGAATTTGGTCGAATCGGGGCAAAAGTTGCGCTGATTGCCCGCGGCACAGCAGGTCTAGCAGGTGCCGCACGCGAGGTTGAACAGGCAGGCGGTAAAGCCGTGATCATCAAGGCCGATGTGGCTGATGCTGCCGCCGTGGAAACGGCGGTCGACCGAGTCGAAGACGAGCTAGGGCCCATCGATGTCTGGGTGAACGTCGCTGTCACTTCGGTGTTTGCAAAACTTACCGATATTTCCCCCGAGGAATTTCGTCGTGTCACCGAAGTGACTTATCTGGGATATGTTTTCGCCACAATGGCCGTTTTGCCCCGGATGCAACGCCGCGGCAGAGGCACCATAGTTCAGGTCGGATCGGCGCTCGCCTACCGGGGTATACCCTTACAAAGCGCTTATTGCGGGGCCAAACACGCGATCCAAGGCTTTCACGAATCCATACGCGCCGAACTGCTGCACGATAAAAGCCCGGTGCATGTGACGATGTTGCAGATGCCGGCGGTAAATACCCCACAATTTTCATGGGTATTATCCCGGTTGCCAAAACAAGCTCAACCGGTGCCGCCGATCTATCAGCCCGAGGTGGCGGGACGTGCCGTGGTGCATGCGGCCAAGCATCCACGCCGAAGAGAGTACTGGGTGGGTGGCAGCACCGTGGCCACTTTGACGGGCAATACGTTCTTCCCGGGCATCCTTGATCGATCCTTGGGCAAATCCGGATTTAGTTCCCAGCAAACCAAACAGGACCGGGACGCTAATCAGCCGGCAAACCTGTGGGAACCAGCAGATGAGACACACGATTTCGGTACCCGAGGGATCTTTAGCTACCGCTCCAAAAATACTTCGCTGCAATTTTTTGCCTCGCGGTATCGCGGCACATTATTTACCACCGCAGTGCTCGGTGCCGGTACCGCAGTGCTCACGTGGCTGCGACGCAGCAAGAAGACCAAAAGCAGAAAACGTTAGATAACGAAGCACAATCGGACATTCAGAAGGGTGAGTATTATGGCCCAATCAGTTAGCGAATTTATTATTGATCGGTTAATTCAGTGGGGTTTGCACTATTGGTATGGCTACCCCGGGGATGGTATTGGCGGTTTTGACGGGGCGATGGGCCGTGCCCAACGCGATGAAAAAGACTTCACCTATATTCGACCCACTCACGAAGAAGAAGCCGCCTTTATGGCTACCGCCCACGCAAAATTTACCCAAGGTATTGGGGTATGCGTGGCTACATCCGGGCCCGGGGCAATCCACTTGCTCAACGGGCTCTACGATGCCAAAGGGGATAACACCCCGGTGGTGGCCATTGTTGGTCAGCAGGCCAGGGTTTCTTTAAGTACCGAATTTCAACAAGAAATCCACCTGGAGCGGTTATTTCAGGATGTGGCGGTCTATACTCAAACGGTTACCACACCGATGCACGCCCAATACGTGGTGGATACTGCTGTGCGCAACGCCAAAGCTTACCGGGGCCCAGCCGTCGTCGTGCTACCAGCTGATATTCAAACCATGGATATGGAAGAACCATCCGTTGATCACTTTGTTTCGCGTACCGGTGTGGCCTACGTTGAAGATAATCTGTGCCCCGATGATGGATCGCTAGCCCGGGCAGCAGAGGTGCTAAACGCCGGTGAAAAAGTCGCCATGTTGGTGGGTCAGGGCGCCATTGGCGCCACCGATGCGGTACTGGATGTGGCTGAACGATTAGGGGCCGGTGTCATTACCGCACTGCTGGGTAAAGAAGTCGTACCCGGTGATGTGCCTTATCATACCCAACAACTTGGACTGCTAGGGTCGCGGCCCAGTTATGACATGATGCAAAACTGCGACACCCTGCTGCTGGTGGGTACCAACTTCCCATACGGCGAGTTTATGCCACCAACCGGTAATGCTCGGGCAGTTCAGATTGATTTATCGGCACGCCACCTGGGCAACAGGTATCCCACCGAAGTGAATCTGTGGGGTGACGTCGACACCACCCTGAAGGCTCTGCTGCCACACCTGAATCAACACGATAGGGACTGGCAAAACTCGATTTCGCAGCAAATGGAAGACTGGGAGGAAGAAAACTATCGGGTTGCCATGACCAAGGCCGACCCGATTAATCCGCGCCGGGCGTTTGTGTCGCTGAATGAAAAACTGCCCGAAAACGCCATCATCACCGCAGATGCTGGCAGTACCGCCGATTGGTACGGTTTCCACATCAAACTGGGCCGCAATCAAATGGGTAACCTCTCTGGTCGGATGGCCTCCATGCTGGGGGCAATGCCCTACGCCATCGCCGGAAAGTTCGCCCACCCCGACCGGCCGGTGGTTTGCACCATTGGTGACGGCGCCTTCCAAATGATGGGTATGAACGGACTGGCCACCGTCAAACGGCACTGGGAACAATGGTCGAATCCGACCTTCATTGTGCTGGTGATCGATAATGGGGATCTCAACCAAGTGTCCTGGGAGATGCGCATTGTGGGTGACCCCCGCTGGGATACCGCTCAAATGGTGGAATCGATGGATTATGCCGGTTACGGCGAACTCTTAGGGTTCAAAGGCATCCGGGTCAACGACCCTGAAGATATTGACGCCGCCTTAGACGAGGCCTTCGCTGCTGACCGTCCCGTCGTCCTCAACCTCAAAGCCGATCCGAATACTCCACCGCTACCAGCCCATATCTCCATGGATCAGGCAACCGGGTTAGCCAAATCACTGATCACCGGTGACCCTGCTACCGGACGGGTCATCAGCCAGAGTCTCCGGGCAGGAGCCGCCCGGTTATTTGAACGCTTCGGAACCTCTTCCGATGACTAGGCCCACCGGTGCGGCAACCGATGCGATAATAGAACAGATTAACGCAGCCGCATACCGTATACCGTTAGACCAACCCCACGCGGATGGCACGTTGAGCTGGTCAGCGGTCACCCTGGTGGTGGTGCACCTACACGCCGGAGACCACACCGGATTGGGATATACGTATGCGCCGGCTGGCGCAGCACGGGTCATTGATGACACGCTGGGCGACGTCGTGGTTGGGGCCTCGGCCATGGACATCGGTGCAAGCTGGCACGCCATGGCCCAAGCGGTACGCAACCAAGGGCTCAGCGGTCCGGTTGCTGCAGCCATCTCAGCTGTCGACGTGGCGATGTGGGATTTGAAAGCCCGACTGCTGGGCGTAGCACTGGCGCATCTACTGCAGGGGTATCGTCCCGCGGTGCCGATATACGGCAGTGGTGGTTTCACCAATCTGAGCCTCGAGCAACTGGAAGACCAACTAACCGGCTGGGTGCAACAGGGTTTGGGCGCGGTCAAAATCAAAGTCGGCACCGACCCTACAGCCGATCCCAAACGAGTAGCATTTGCCCGGCGCATCATCGGCGAAGACACCGGGTTATTTGTTGACGCCAACGGGGCCTATAGCCGCAAACAAGCCCTAGCCATGGCCGAAGAATTTAGCCAATACGGTGTCAGCTGGTTTGAAGAACCCGTCAGCTCCGACGACGTCGCCGGGCTGCACCTACTGCGAAACCGCGGCCCTGCCGGTATGGACATCACCGCCGGCGAATACGGCTGGAACATCACGCATTTTCGTGGCTTATTGGCCGCAGAAGCCGTGGATTGTTTACAAGCCGATGTGACACGGTGTGGCGGAATCACCGGGCTGCTGCGGGTGGCCGCCCTATGCGATGCCGAAAACATCGCCGTCTCCGCCCATTGCGCACCTCAAATTAGTGCGCATGCGATGACCGGCGTCTGGCATGGCCGCCACCTGGAATATTTCGCCGACCACGTTTATCTGGAACAGCTGGCCTTTGAGGGCAATCTGTGGCCTACCAACGGGTTGCTGCAACCGGATCGACACCGACCGGGCCATGGTCTCACACTCCGCGAGGATGCTGTGGCATCACTGCGTACCTACTAAGGAGCACAAATGACAACCTCCCAAACCGAAACCCCCACCAAACTGCCCATATATTTCGATGGGATGCCCACGGTAACTCACCGGGCCACCGCCAGTGAACTCTCCTCTGAAGTCCATCAGCTCGCTGAAGAGTTGGCCAACCAAACCACCGCAGAAGTTCGCTTCGATAATGGTTCGCGGGCAACTTATTCCACCGATGGGTCCAACTACCGGCAGGTCCCCATCGGTGTGGTGATCCCCAGAACCCTGCAAGACGCCATCGACACCGTGGCACTGTGCCACAAATACAAGGTGCCTATCACCTCCCGGGGCGGCGGGACCAGTCTGGCCGGACAAACCACCAACATCGCCGTCGTCATAGATTTTTCCAAATACCTCAACGAGGTCGAACACATTGACACCGAAGACAAGACCGCCTGGATCCAGCCCGGTTGTAATCTCGACCGGCTACGGCACCAAGCCAATGACTACAACCTGACCTACGGGCCGGACCCCTCCACACACAGCCGCAATACCCTGGGCGGGATGATCGGTAATAACTCGTGTGGCACGCATTCGATCATGTCCGAATTTTATGGTCCCGGCCCGCTGACGGTGGATCAGGTACTGGAACTGGATGTGCTCACCTACCGAGGCGAACGGTTCACCATCGGTGCAATGACTGAAACCCAACTGCAAGATGCCATTGACCAGGGTGGCGAAAAAGGTCGGATTCTGCGTCAACTGCGTGAGCTGCGGGATCGTAATTTGGCTCAACTGCGGTTAGGTTTTCCAAATGTGTTGCGTCGGGTCTCGGGTTTTAACCTCAACCGGTTACTGCCCGAATACGGTTTCGACCTCGCAAAAGCCCTGGTCGGTACGGAAGGTACATGCGTGACGATACTGGGGGCAAAAGTCCAACTCATTGATGCCATGGCCGAACGGGTGTTAGTGGTTGCAGGGTTTGAGGATGCCCCCACTGCCGGTGATGCGGTACCCATGATTCGGGAACATAAGCCGGTGGCCTGCGAAGGCATTGATCACCAACTGATCAGTTTCATGCGTAAAAAGGGATTGCACCCCGATGATATTGAGCTGCTGCCCGAGGGCAACGGGTTTCTGCTCGTAGAATTTGGGGCCGATAACCACCAGGAGGCCCAACGCCAAGCAGAAGAATTTATCAACGCGTGCAAAGAGCTTGACCAGCAGCCGACCACCAAATTAATTGACGAAGCATGGCAGGCCCAAAAACTCTGGCAGGTGCGCGAAGCCGGACTCGGCGCGACTTCACATGTACCGGGTATGTCTGAGGCACATCCCGGATGGGAAGACGCTGCGGTACCACCTGAAAAAGTCGGCGATTACCTGCGCGACTTCCGCAAGCTGCTGGATAAATATGATTACGAAGCCTCACTATACGGGCACTTTGGGCAAGGTTGTATTCACTGCCGGATCACCTTCACCCTGGACACCGCCGAAGGGGTAGCTCATTGGCGCGAATTTTTGACCCAAGCGGCACAACTGGTCACTGACTATGGCGGGTCATTATCCGGTGAGCACGGTGACGGTCAGGCCCGGGCCGCCCTGCTGGACATCATGTACGGCCAGGAACTTGTCGATGCATTCTCCGAATTCAAAGAAATTTGGGACCCAGACTGGCAACTCAACCCGGGTAAGGCGGTGCGGCCCTATGACCCCACCGATAATCTACGGATGGGCCCGGATGCCCGCCTGAAACCGGTGAGCACCCATTTTTCCTTCCATGACGACGACGGCGATTTTGGCAATGCCGTCTCCAGATGCGTGGGCGTAGGTGCCTGTCGCGACACCGATTCGGGCTACATGTGCCCCAGCTATATGGCCACCCGAGAAGAAGAGGATTCCACACGCGGACGGGCACGAATACTCTTTGAAATGCTGCGCGGCAAACAGCTGAAACTTTGGCGCGATAAACACGTCCACGAAGCCTTAGACCTGTGCTTATCCTGTAAATCCTGTAAATCCGAATGCCCCGTCAACGTTGACATGGCCACCTATAAGGCCGAATTTATGGCGCATCACTATCAGGGTAGGTTGCGACCACGCGAAGAATACTCGATGCCACTGATCTACTGGTGGGCCCGCATCGCCACCAAACTACCCGGCATAGTCAATACCATTGCCCAGACCCCCGGTGTTAGCCGGTTGATAAAATTCGCCGGCGGAATTGCCCAACAACGCCAAATGCCGTCATTCCGGATACCGTTTAGCCGACAATTCCGTAACCGGTCGACACCTAGCCAGCAACCAACCGGTTCCACCCACAATGGGGAACTCAGCTTGGAACACGGCGGCTCACAGGCAGCTGAGGCACGCTATTCGACTCCGCGAATGCAAGCCACAAACCGAGGCAACACGCTACACCCACACGGCAAGCAAACACCTTTAGACGTTGAACGGGTAATTTTATGGCCGGATACCTTCAATAACTACCTGGACTCACCGAATCTTGAAGCCACCGTTCAAGTGCTTGAAGACGCCGGTTACCACGTCACCATCCCCGCCAGGCCGCTATGCTGTGGACGCCCGCTCTATGATTCGGGCATGCTCAAACTTGCCAAGAAACTCTGGCAACAAGTGCTGGACACGCTGCGCGATGATATCCGCGACGGCGTTCCCGTCATCGGATTGGAACCCAGCTGCGTGGCAGCCTTCCGAGATGAACTCATTGACTTATTACCGCACGACGAAGACGCCCAACGTCTAGCCAAACAAACCTATCTACTCTCAGAATTCTTGGAACGGCAACGCTACCAGCCGCCACAAATCGATGCGTTCAACGGCACCACGGCACTGGTCCAAATGCACTGCCACCACATGGCTGTACTGGGTACCGACGCTGAACGAGCCTTATTGAACAGGTTGGGCTTAGATGTTGAAGTCCTTGACGGCGGATGCTGTGGGGTAGCCGGAGCCTATGGGTTTAAAGCCGGCGAGAAATACGAGATCTCCGTACGAGCGGCTGAACGCAAAATGATGCCACGGATTCGTGCTGCCTCCCAGGATGCTGTGATTGTGGCCGATGGTTTTAGTTGCACCGAACAGATCAGACACCTCTCTGACCGTGAACCCAAGCACCTTGTCGAACTGCTCCAACAGGCAGTTAGCGCATCGCGCTAAGTTGAAGCTCTGACACCAGCACCGCACAACGTGTGCGCGCGGTAATGTTGACTATTAGGCAGAGAACAGGCTCATGGCGTAGAGGACGAACACGAATAAATGTGTGGCTCCGCGTTGGGCTTTCTGCCAGTCCTGTCCGGGTCGTCCCGGCAGCAGTTGCACCTTCGACTGTACCAGAGGCCTGCCAGGGCCTCGATCTGAGAAGCACAGTTTCATTTGGCGGTGTCGTAATCTGCGTCGTTGGCCTGATGGGAGGCGGCCATTTATGCGTCGGTTATGGTTTAGTGGAATGGATGTTTGCACCGAAAGGTGCAATAAAAAGCCTCTGGAACATCAAGGAATTTATGACGAAACCCATTGCAGCAGATGAGATCATCACGTTTGTTACTGAAGTTTTTGAACGCGCCGATATGCCTGTCCAGGATGCCAAGTCATTGGCACAGGAACTTGTCGATGCCGAGTTGAGCGGTTACGCATCCGTTGGGTTGCGAAAAGTCGGCGAGTACTTGGATCGGGTCCAACGCAATGTCACCAATGCTAATCCTGAGATCACTGTTGACCTAGATAAAGGTGCACTGGCACGCGTTGATGGAGACAACGGTTTTGGACATCTTGTGGTGGATTTTGCAACACAACTGGCTATCGAACGGGCTAAAGAATATGGCCTGGCAGGGGTGGGTGTGCACAATGCGAATTTTGCTGGTCGGTTAGGGGGTTATGCGCGCAATGCGGCCGACCACGGCATCGCAACGATTATGTTTGCCAATACCGGAGGCGCGATACAGGTGGTTTCGGCACCTGGAGGCACCGAACCACGGTTATCTACCGCCCCGATTGCCGCGGGTTTTCCTCGGGCAGGCGAGGCACATTTCGTCCTGGACTTTGCTACCAGTTCTGTTGCGTACAGTCGATTAGGTGAGGCTAAAGATCTTGGCGAAGACATTCCTGCAGAGTGGACGAATGCCTCAGGAGATCTTGTACCGTTTGGTGGCTATAAAGGATTTGGGTTGGCGCTACTTGCTGAAACGCTAGCCGGTGCACTCACTACCGCGGGTATGCCTTCCGAACAACCAAGTGCTGATGAACAAGGCCTCTTCCTATTAGCCATCGATGTTGGTAGCTTGCGCGATGTCGATGAGTTTCAACAGCAAGCCGATGAGTTTTTAGAGTATGTGAAAGCTACTCCGCTGGCTGCCGGAGCATCGGAGATCCGAGTACCGGGAGAGCAGTCCGAGAAAGCTCGCCAACACGGGCTAAAACATGGTTTGCATTTAGCTGCACATGTCGCAGAAGACTTCAGACAAGTAGCTAAGAGTCTCAATATGAATGTGCCTTGGTTTATCCAAGCAAACTAGTGCCCCAGTCGCAGCAACCCTAATGGGTGCCCCGACGGCCCTTATATAATGACTTCTTTCGGCATGCTGGTATGGGGTGGCGCGCCAGTCTGATGCACCGTTCACGAGGTAGTTTTGGTGGAAACTGTGCGCTACGGGACCTCTAAAACTGCACTATTTTCACCATATTGTTGCCGTATTACCCGCCGACGGTGGACCGGCAAATATGATGCCCATCCACCGATAGCTGCCGCGATAGAAAACAGTAATATTAGCCAGTGTCCGTGCCACGGAAGCCATCCAACAAGCCAGGGAAAGACGATCATTATCGTGAAGAACCACGGCCAGCCGGGCGGCGTTGTTTTTATTGGTTTTAGTGGCGCAGGAGTTCTGAGTCGCTGCGCAACCATTCCTAAAATAATCGTTGCAAAACTTGCAACGACCCACTACAAGCTAGGGGTTATTTCTTGGGTATTTGTAACGACAACACTGGCAAAAAGACTGGCGAAGCCGACAAAGAATAACACTCGGGTTGCGTAGTGTAGCCCGATACGAAATGGGCGAGTCGTTTTCATAAGGCCTTGTTCTCTCTAACTTCCACAGTTTGGATGGTGCAGTTTGAGTTCCTCTAAAACTGATCTTGCTATATTTCTAGCTTTATCCGCCCACAACAAACTACGCCACCTAGCATGAGTAACAGTACCGAACGTTTGGTATAGTTACTGGGGTGAATCCATTACCACGGCAGGTATCCACCGCCCGGCAGCGGTGGATATTCTTAGCCATCATCAGTGCCGCATTATTTTTGGTTGGAGCCGATAACTCCATCCTCTATACCGCCCTACCCGAATTACGCGACCAGTTACACACCACACCACTGCAGGGCCTATGGATTATCAACGCTTACCCGTTGGTCTTGTCCGGTCTTCTGCTAGGTACCGGCACACTGGGGGACAAAATTGGGCACCGGCTAATGTTCATGATCGGTGTCATGATTTTTGGTACCGGCTCCTTGATCGCTGCATTTTCTCCCACGGCCTGGTTCTTAGTAGCCGCCCGCGGACTATTGGGTGTTGGCGCGGCAACTATGATGCCCGCCAGTCTGGCGTTGGTGCGCATTACCTTCATAGATGCTCGTGAACGCAACGTGGCCATTGCGGTATGGATGTCCACCGCCATTGCAGGAGCCGCAGCCGGGCCCATCATGGGTGGTTTGCTCTTAGAATTCTTTTGGTGGGGTTCAGTCTTTCTTATCAACGTGCCCATTGTGATCGTGACAGTCTTCGCCATCATTGCCGTGGCACCACCCAATATTGCTAATCCGGCCAAACAGTGGGATCTAACCTCCTCGATCTGGGCCATGTTCACTATGCTCGGTGGGGTCATGGCCATCAAAGAGCTGGCCAACTCACACCGCAACATGTGGGTGTTCTCCACAGCCGTCGTCATCGGTATTATCGGGCTGTTGTTATTTATCTTCCGGCAGCGCAAGCTCGATGAGCCCCTGTTAGATACCGCGATCTTCCGCAACCGGATGTTTACCGGTGGCACCATAACGGCCGGTTTGATGATGTTCAATGTTGCCGGAGTGGAACTGATGACCACCCAGCGTTTCCAAACCGCCGCCGATTTTAGCGCCCTACAAGCTGGCGCCCTGGTGGCTTCGGTGGCAGTGTTGGCCGTCCCCGCAGCACTGCTGGGCGGTTCGATACTGCATAAAGTCGGTTTCATTCCACTGACCACCGGTGGGTTTAGCCTCGTAGCTGTTGGCATCGGATTATCGTTGTGGACCTTTGGGATGGACTCCCTGTGGCCGTTTATCGCCAGCCTATTGTTGGTGGGACTGGGCAGTGGCCTGGCAACCTCGGTGGCGTCAACGGCCATTTTGGGTGCGGCCCCGGTAGATAAAGCCGGTATGGCCTCATCGGTAGAATCGGTGTCCTACGAATTCGGCACGCTGATTTCGGTCGCCATCTTCGGCTCATTATTGCCGTTCTTCTACGCATTATCGGCCCCGACTGAAGTCTCCGGCGACGTCGATCACGGAGTTGATCACCCAGTTTATGGGCCCGCCGCCGTGGCCGCCTACGATAGCGCCTACCTAATAATCTTGGCCATCGTGGGTGTCGTTGCCGTCATCGGTGCCATAGTTACCGCATATTGTTTCCGAGGCAATCCGAAAGAAGCTGATCTTGTTGCGTCCCAGTAAAAAAACTCAAATCCTTGACGCCGCCGTGACACTGATCGAAACCGGTGGGCTAGAAGCCGTATCTTATGAGGCACTGGCTGAGGCCTCAAATATGTCCAAATCCGGTATTATCTACCATTTTCCATCCCGGCATGAGATTATGCGTGGCATCCATCAACATCTTGCCGACCAGTGGGAGCACGAACTCGAACGCAATGCTGGAGGGCCGGCTGACGCGGTCGACACTAAAACACGATTACAAGCCATGGTGCTCTCGCTGGCTAACAGCGCTACTAAAACCGAATTACTTTTAGAAATTGATGCTCGCAGCAATCCGGACTTCGCCGAGATTTGGCGGCAGGTTGATGAACGCTGGGCGCCTGGTGCCGCAGGTATTGAGGATGACGAAACACTGCGCGCCCACTATTTAGTACAACTGCTGGCCGATGGACTGTGGTTACACGACTACGTACATGAACAACCTCTAACCAGGGCACAACGGCGGACGCTGACCGAAGAAATTCTCAAAATGCTCTAACACCCGTGCGCTACGATAAGCGGCAGCCGGCAATTTCTGCCGCATCAAGTCGCTACTGATCGGAGTGAGATTGACGACCGCAGCCAAAAAGCGTAACTGGTTGGGACTGGCCATTTTAGGTATAGCCGTTGGCCTAAGTTCAGGGCTCTTTGGCGTTGGCGGTGGTATTATCATCGTCCCCGCGCTGATTTACCTATTCAAATTCGACACCAAAATAGCAGCCGGTACTTCTCTGCTGGCCGTTATCTTGCCCTCCATTGTGGGGGTCGTCAGTTATGCCGTAGACGGTAATCTGAGCTTACTGTTGGCGATACTGCTTGCTGCAGGCTCCATGATAGGTGCCCCGATTGGTTCTTGGCTGTTATCCATCCTGCCCAAACGCACGGTACAGATCGGCTTTATCGGCTTTTTAGTGTTGGTAATTGTCTCACTATTCTTGGTGATCCCCAGCCGTGGCACCGCCATCGACATCGATTGGCTCACCGGCGCTCAGATTATCCTGTTGGGCTTATTTGCCGGGGTCATGTCCGGGCTGCTGGGTATCGGCGGCGGCGTCATTGTTGTACCGCTAACCGTTATCCTATTTGGGGCAAGCGACCTGGTTGCCAAAGGCGCTTCGCTGCTGATGGTTATTGCCACCGGTCTATCGGGCACCATCTCCAATGTGGTGCGCAAAAATGTTGACCCACCGGCATCGCTGGTTATCGGAATTAGCGCAGCCGTGGTGACCCCTGCAGGCGTGTGGATCGCTCAGGCGCTACCACCCAAAACAGCCAATATTGTCTTCTCTGTTTTCTTGGCACTGGTGATCGTGCGGATGCTCGTGGACGTCGTGTCACAACGTAAACCGCGCTAATGCGGCGATAAGTGGATCTAATATAGACCTTGATCGTACATTTACGAGAAGCTTGATAAAAGGAAAATGGAAATGGAGGCACCTTCGTGATCGAGTTCATCAGCTCACGTTGGGAGGACATACTCTTTCGGTCCTACCAGCACACCTCACTGGTGCTACAGTCCGTTATCCTGGCTACGGTCATCGCCATTCTGTTAGCGGTCGTCGTTACCCGATATCGCGCACTTGCTCCGGTGGCCAACGCCATCTCAGCGGTTGGACTAACGATCCCATCATTTGCGCTCATCGGGTTGGTCATCCCGCTGGTCGGTATCGGTACGGTGCCCGCCGTCATCGTTGTCGTGTTTTATGCGGTGTTACCGATTCTGCGCAATACAGTGGTGGGCCTCCAGGAGATTGACCCCACCGTATTAGAAGCAGCTAAGGGCCAAGGAATGCAAACTTCCGGCATCTTCTGGCGGGTACGGATGCCACTTGCATGGCCGGTTATTATCACCGGCATTCGGGTCGCCACCCAAATGTCCATGGGCGTGGCCGCCATTGCCGCATATGTTCTCGGGCCCGGCCTAGGCGGTTATATTTTTACCGGGCTGGCCCAAGTTGGTGGCGCAAACGCGATGAACTATGCGCTAGTGGGCACCATCGGCATTATTATTCTGGCCATCCTGGTCGACGCCGTCCTGGCGGTAATTGCTCGCATCACAACATCGAAGGGAATCCGTGCATGAGCCAGTACGAAAATACCGGTGCCCAGATTGAGCTGGTGGATGTGGTCAAAAAATATCCGGGCCAAGCCCAACCCGCCGTGCGCGGCATGAACTTGACCATCCCTGCCGGTGAGATCGTGATGTTTGTCGGGCCTTCAGGCTGCGGCAAAACTACTACGGTAAAAATGATCAACCGACTCATCGAACCCACCTCGGGCAAAATTCTGATCGACGGCGAAGACGCCATCACCAAAGACCCCACGAAGCTGCGTCGCAGCATCGGCTACGTTATTCAGGGTGGGGGACTGATGCCGCATATGACCGTGGCCGATAACATCGCCCTGGTTCCGGGGTTATTGCACTGGGAAAAAGATCGCACCCGCCAACGTGTGGATGAGCTGCTGGAGATGACCGGGCTGGATCCCGAAGAGTACCGCGACCGGTACCCGCGGGAACTATCTGGTGGGCAACAACAACGCGTGGGTGTGGCCCGCGGCCTGGCCGCTGACCCACCGGTAGTGCTGATGGATGAGCCCTTTGGTGCAGTAGACCCCATCACTCGTCAGCGGCTGCAAGATGAGCTGCTTGGGATTCAAGAAGACCTGCACAAAACCATCGTGTTTGTTACCCACGACATCGATGAAGCCATCAAACTGGGCGACCGGGTGCTGATCTTGCAAGAAGGTGGCCACATCGCCCAGTACGATACACCCGAAAATATTCTTGCCGCTCCGGCTAACGATTTTGTGGCAGACTTTATCGGAGCAGGATCCAGGCTCAAACAACTTTCCCTACTGCGGGTCAGCGATCTGGAACTGTCCCAACCGGTTACCTGTCGGGTTGGTGAAGACGTCGCAGAGGTTACTAAGCGGGTCCAAGACGCCGGGCAAAACTCGGTGATCATTTTGGATGCCAAAGACCGACCCCGCGAGTGGTTGTTTTTGCGCAGTTTGCACGGCCACCAAACCGTACCGATGCCAGATGTCGAATTGCAAACGGTCATTGAGCAACGCTCCACACTGACCGATGCCCTGGATTCCATGTTGTCCTCCAGTCACGGTGGGGCAATGGTGACTCGACGCGGCCGCTATGTGGGTGTGATCTCCTATGACGCCGTCACCGAACATCTGCGTACCATACAGGAGGAAACGGCATGATGCAGCGTCTGGCAGGTGCATCAAGAGAAGATCGACTACTGTTGGTCGGCTTGCCGGTGTTCACCATCCTGTTGCTGATCGGCTGGATCATCTGGCGTGAAGTAGCATCGCTTGACGACATTGAAGCCCGACTGCTGACCTGGTCCAATATCGGCACCCTCACGTGGCAACACCTACTGATCGTGGTCGTAGGGGCGTTGATCGTGGTGGCTACCGCCATCCCGGCCGGCATCCTATTGACCCGCCGTGGCACAGGATTTTTGACGCCGGTGGTACTGAGCATCGCCAATGCCGGCCAAGCCGCACCCGTCATCGGTGTCATTGTGCTATTAGCCCTGGCCATCGGCTTCGGTTTCTGGGTGGCCATTCTCTCGCTGACCATTTACGCTTTTCTGCCCGTGCTAGCCAACACCATTGCTGGGCTGCGCGGGGTGGATCGATCGCTTATCGAAGCAGCCCGCGGCATGGGCATGTCGGGCAGACAGGTCTTATTCCGCGTTGAACTACCGCTGGCCATACCGGTGATTATGACCGGTGTACGCACTGCACTGGTGCTATTGGTCGGCGCCGGTGCTTTTGCGACTTTCATTGATGCTGGTGGGCTAGGACTGCTGATCCAAACCGGTATCATCATGTTCCGCTACTCCATCCTGGTCTCCGGTGCGCTATTAGTTGCCGTACTCGCCCTGGGTATCGAATGGGTCGGACGGCTACTGGAGATCCTCGTCAAACCAGGAGGTCTATCATGACCAAGCGTCGTCGTATTGGCCTGTTGAGCTGCGCCGCCGTCCTGGCCGCTGGTGCGCTCGCTGGATGTGGCTTAGGCACCGCCGGCGGGTATGTGCCCAGCGGAGAGTTATCCGGCCCGGTAGAAGATATCGACCTGGACGGCGCCGAAATTGCTGTCGGCTCAAAAGACTTCACCGAACAGATTATTTTGGGCAAAATGGCCGTCATCCTATTTCAATCTGCCGGAGCCGATGCCCAAGACCTCACCAACGTGCCCGGTTCCAATAGTGTGCGCATGGCCATGGAAGAAGACATTATGGACTTCCAGTGGGACTACACCGGCACCGCATGGATCACCTACATGGGCGAGGTTGACCCGCTCACCGATGAATACGAACAATATGAAGCCGTGCGTGATGCTGATCTAGCCAACGGGTTAGTGTGGACCGAACCGTCCGAGGTTAACAACACTTACTCGATTGCGGTGACTAGCCAAACCTCCGAAGAACTCGGGGTTACCAAGCTGTCCGAACTTGCAGATCTTGACGAATCCGAGCTTACTTTCTGTCTCGACGCCGAATTCGCCTCCCGCAACGATGGTTTTGAGCCCATGCTGGAACACTACGATATTCCCGCGGTGCCCGATGACCGGCGATCACTTATGGACCTGGGTGCCATCTACCAGGCCACCGCCAACGGCGAATGTACTTTCGGGGAAGTCTTTGCCACCGATGGTCGCGTGCCGGCCTTAGACCTCGTCGTCTTAGAAGATGATCAAGCCTATTTCCCCCGCTATAACCTTTCGGGCGTTATCCAAGAAGAACTCTACGAACAGTACCCACAAATCGAAGAACTCATTGATCCGCTCAGCGAGCACCTGGATAATGAGACCATGGCCGAACTCAATGCTCGGGTCGACGTCGATGGTGAAGAACCCGCTGACGTTGCATGGGACTACCTAGTTGAAGAAGGTTTCATCACCGAGGAGTGATTGATTATGTCGGCCATTGTGGCCGCCTACGGGCCCGTTGATCCCGACCAGGCAGAACGCATGCTGTCACGGCTGAAGCATCGGGGCCGAGGGGGCCAAGCCAGCCATCAGATGCCACATGCATGGCTGGGCACGTGCTATGCATCCACCGACCCATCCAATTCTGATGCAATCCTGCAGCCAACCGCTGGCACATGGCTAATTGGTGACGGTGGTACCGAAAACTATCGCCACGTATGGGAGCAGCTCAGCGCTGGCCGATTTAGTTTGGAAACGTTTCACCAGCTGCCAGATGCGTTTGCAATGGTTGTTGCAACTGAACATGGCCAATTCTGTGTAGCCCGGGATTCGCTTGGCATAGCACCGTTATATTGGGTCCGCCACGGTAGTACCGTTGTGTTTGCCTCCGAATTGAAAGCCTTCGATAGCCAATGGCGTCACGCCGTTGAACCATTCCCACCCGGATACGTATGGACCCCCGAAGCTGGTTTAGTCCCCGGTCCCAGAGTCCCAGCAACCTCACCGTTACTGCTCAAAGGCCGAGCCCCCTACGAACTGCCGCCCACCTGGGTTTTTGCAGCCATTCGGGATACCATCGTCGCGGCCGTACAGCGGGCCATGGAGACCACCCAGCCAGTGGGCGTACTACTTTCCGGGGGAGTAGATTCCAGCATACTGACGGCCGTGGCCGCCCGAATCGCAGCTGAACGCAATGTATCACTGCCAACATTTGCCGTGGGCATGCAGGGCAGCGATGATCTATTGGCCGCCCGCACCGTTGCCGAATACTTGGGTACCGACCACCACGAGCTGGTCTATACCGCCCAGGATGCCATTGATTTGGTCCCGGAAGTTATTTACGAATTAGAATCCTTTGACCCCACCCTGGTGCACAGCGCGGTACCGCATCATTTGGTAAGCCAGTTAGCTAGTCAGCATGTCGACGTCGTGCTGGCCGGTGAAGGGGCCGATGAATTATTTGCTGGTTACTCACACTATGGGCGATACCAAGACCCGACTGCCCTGCACACCGAATTG
The DNA here is from genome assembly GCA_019113675.1 of Candidatus Yaniella excrementigallinarum. Lineage (GTDB taxonomy): Bacteria > Actinomycetota > Actinomycetes > Actinomycetales > Micrococcaceae > Yaniella > Yaniella excrementigallinarum. Next base: position 57,953 of record DXHA01000006.1, on the reverse strand, counting down.
GTTGAAACTCTTCAGGGCATGCACATCGGTGGCTTACAACGAGTCGACCGGATCGCTGGTGCCCACGGGCTAGAAGTGCGGGTCCCGTTTCTTGACCTGGATGTTGTGGAACTTGCCATGGCAATACCGGCCGAATGGAAACTCATCACTGCCCAGTATCCTGCCAAATGGTTGCTCCGGATGGCCTTCGACGATTGGTTGCCAACCGAAATACTCTGGCGCACAAAGGCTCAATTCGGTGAAGGCACCGGCATGCATGAATTACTTGGTCGCCACTACGGTGCCAGCGTATCGGAAGAGGAATTACACCGGGAGGCAAACGTGGTCAGCCCTCCGTTACGTACCCGGGAGGAACTGGCCTACTATCGTATATTCAGCCAGAGATTGTCGGGTTTTGACATTGGCCAAGTTATCGGCCGGTTTGCCGAAGCCTAACAACCCTAGTCGGCGGCGTCTCTGCCTTTGGCGCGAAGCCGTTCCCGCTGATTGGGGTTAGCTGATTGACGGAACGGTATTTCCACTATTTCTGCTGCCACCGGGTTACCTGGTACATCTGCATAGGCATCAGGCAAATGAACCCAGAGTTCGGTACCCAGTGCCGTACTTTCGACTGGCACGTATCCCATTGCAATGTTTTGATTCAGTTCTGGCGAATACCACGGAGAAGTGATGTACCCGGTGGGTTCAGCATCCCAGCTTTCTGAGATGAGCCAGAAATCTGGGGCATAATCGTCAATTTCAGCACCGCCCAAAACCATACCTACCAGCTGATGGGTAAAAGGATAGTCTCCCGCATCTAACTGAGCGCGCACCTTTTCAAGTTTGGTTTTCCCAATGTAATCGGCTTCCTTATGCCGTGGCACTTGGTAAGCCAGGTTGGCTTGGAAAGGCAGGATCTCTTGGTCCATGTCCTGGCCCCAGGAAAGAATGCCGGCGGCAATACGGCGATGATGTGTCGGTGCGATTACTGATAACTGGTGTTTTTTACCGGCCTGCAGTATTGCATTCCACAAATCATCAGCATATTTATAAGCATCATAAAGATAGATTTCGTAGCCTTTTTCGCCGGAAAACCCGGTTTGCGAAATCAGCACATCGTGATCAGCAAGTGTCGCTGACATGATGCCAAAGAACGGTATCGAATCGACTTCCTCGCCAAAGAGGTCGATCATCAGATCAACTGATTTTGGGCCTTGGACCTGAACTGGGGCAACATCAATTTCTTGAATATCGACATCAAAGTGCTGCCAGATATTGATGCCACGCAGCCACAATTCGACGTCGGAATCAGAAATCGAGAACCAAAATTCATCATCTGCAACGCGTAGTAATATCGGATCATTGATGATGCCGCCTGATTCGTTGCACAGCACCACATAGCGTGCCCGCATAACCGGGATTTTGGTTGCATCACGGGTGATGACAAAATTTACAAACGCTTCGGCATCTGGGCCTTTGACCTGGATTTGGCGTTCAACGGCAACGTCCCATAAAGTCACGTGGTTGACCAGCGCATCGTATTCAGCCATGGGTCCGCCATCCTCAAACCGGATGAAACCTCGGGGATGGTAACGGTGGTTATAAACAGATGCTCGCCAGCAGCCAGCCTCCATGGAGAGGTGCCAATAGGGAGATTTGCGTACCCGAGTGTCTATCAGCATTTCCACTGGAGTTGGACCAGACTGGCGTAGATTGAAAGGAACATTGCGATCAGATTGATCAATAGAAGGAACGTTTGAGTGTCCGCTTGATGGACCATTTGCATCCATGGCGAGTCTCCTAATATGCGACGGGAGAGTGAATGACGGTATGCAATATTTGCCCTCAGTCTAATCTTGCCGACGAAAACCTGTCAGTAGCGATCTGGCGAAAACGGTTCAGACGCGGACTGCGTGACCCTAGCTCCAAAAGGATTCGCTACGTGGAAATTAGCACAGATTCTGCTTCTCAGACGCACGAACCACAAAGATATCGTCGTCTTTCAATTTTGTCGTCACCAGCTCAGAACAGTAGCGCAAACTGTTAACAAAATAATGTATTCGCAGGGTGCCGGACTGCTTATCGGTCTAGTCGGGGTCGGTATTGCAATAGGTATTGCAATCACCGCGAGTCCAACAGACCGCAAGGATCTGATAGGGCAGAACTGTAACTGGTGTGCCCCACTGCATAATACTGTGAACGCGGTCACTAGAATGATGGCGGCATTCACATATTTTTGTGTAGAGGAGTTTCCATTGATCACACCGCCGCTGACAGACGATGCCATACCCGGATACCTGAAGTCTCTGGGGACCCCCGGCATCATTGACCTGCACGTGCACTTCATGCCCGATAGGGTGCAACAAAAGGTCTGGGGATTTTTTGATCATCTGGCGGAAATGGGTGAATCTCCCTGGCCCATTGCCTATCGGTACACCGATCATCAGCGCGTAGAGATTTTGCGAAATATGGGCGTCACCGCGTACAGCACGCTGAACTATGCGCATCGTCCAGGTATGGCGGCATTCCTCAACGAATACTCAAAAACGTTTGCCGCCGAGCACAAAGACGCCATTCATTCGGCTACGTTTTACCCGGAGCCCGGGGTTGAAGCCATGGTTGGCCAGGTGTTGGACGACGGCGCCAAGATCTTCAAAATTCATATCCAGGTCGGTGGGTTTTCCGCACTGGATCCGGCGCTTGCGTCGTCATGGGAGCTTATCGCCCAGGCCGGCGTACCCGTGGTAATGCATTGCGGCAGTGGCCCACATCAGGGCGAATTCACGGGGCCCGAACCGATATTTGAACTCGTCGAACGCTATCCGGAATTAGTGTTGGTGATCGCGCATATGGGTATGCCCGAGTATAACGAGTTTGCCCAACTGGCCCGCCAGGCACCCAATGTGCACCTGGATACCACCATGGTTGGGACCGATTTCTTTGAACAGGAATTCATGCCCGTCCCGCCCGATTACTTAGACACGGCAGCTGAACTGCAGAACAAGATTGTTTTGGGAACCGATTTCCCAACTATTCCGCATCACTACAGCCACCAAATCGAGGCGTTACATAACTGGGGCCTCGGCGAAGACTGGATGCGCAAGGTGCTGTGGGAAAACCCCAAGAAACTGGTGAATTTGGAACACTAACTTCCTTTACTTGCATCGTCGCTGGGGGATATCATCGTTGTATGGCGATGAAACAAGAACTCGCGGTTGACGACCACGCAACACAGGCCTATGCCCATCTATTCCAGGCGTTTGCTGACCCCACACGGCTGGCCCTGCTGCAACACCTATCCACCGGTGAGCACCGGGTGCGCGACCTCGTCGAGCATATGAACCTGGCACAATCCACGGTGAGCAAACACCTGAGTTTTCTGCTGGAGTGCGGGCTGATAACGCCTCGCCCGCAAGGAAGAGCAACCTGGTATGCGCTGGCTGAACCCGCGCTATTAAAGATCTTGGTGGCCGCCGCCGAAAAAATGTTGGATGCCACGGGCAAGAGTGCCCAACTTTGTGTGCACCTTCGTCTCGATGAAGCGCAGTTGGAGGAGAAGTAATGGCTGCTGGTCATCACCACACACATTCTGTTGAACAGACGGGCCAGTCTCCAGATTTCCGCAAAAAGCTGTGGATCGCGTTCGGCATCACCGCGTTTATTATCGTGGTGCAACTGGTCGGCGCCGTCCTTACCGGTAGCTTGGCGCTACTGACCGATACCGTCCACGCCATCACCGACGCCTCCGGGTTGCTGGTGGCCCTTATCGCCGCGACCCTGATGCTGAGGCCCCCGACGGCGAAAAGAACATGGGGCTTCCGCCGCATCGAAGTCATTGCAGCGCTAGGCCAAGCCACCTTATTACTGGGCATCGGCGTCTACGCGGCGATCGAAGGCGTGCGTCGTCTTATTGAACCTCCAGAGGTGCCCGCCATCGAATTGCTCATCTTTGGTGTGCTCGGGCTGCTTGCCAATGTAGTTGCGCTAGCGGTGTTGGCGTCCAGCCGCGAGGCGAATTTCAATATGCGCGCGGCATTTCTCGAGGTGCTCAACGATGCGCTGGGCTCGCTGGGGGTCATTGTGGCGGCAATTATTATTGCGACGACGGGCTTCCAGCAGGCTGATGCCATCGCGGGGCTGTTGATCGTCGTGTTGATCGTACCCCGGGCATATATATTGATGCGCGAAACCCTGCGGGTGCTCATGGAGTTCACTCCGGAAGGGTTGGATTTGGACGAGGTCCGCCGTCATATCATGGCGCTGGAGCACGTTATCGACGTCCACGATTTGCATGCCTCAACTGTGGCTACCGGATTGCCAGTGCTGACCGCCCACATCGTGGTTAAAGACGAATGTTTTGTTTCCGGCCACGTTGCGCAGCAATTGCAGGCGGTGCAAGAGTGCGTCAGTAAGCATTTTGACGTGGCGATTCATCACTCAACCTTTCAAATTGAAACCGCCGATATTGCCGCGCATGAGCCTGACGTTTTGAAGCACAACTAATCCTCGGCTAGCTTGCATGTTCCTTGGTTAGTTAGTACAGTAATGAACCACTGAGGTAATCGACCCGTAAGGTCGCATCACTAGAGTGGAAGGTGTGTTCGATGGATGATGGCCGTCCACTGTTTATCCAAATCGCAGAGAAAATTGAAGCATCGATCCTCGATGGCTCACTGGCCGAAGAAGATCGGGCGCCGTCGACAAATGAACTTTCAGCGTTTTACCGCGTCAACCCAGCAACCGCTGGCAAAGGTATCAACCTGTTAGTTGATCGTGGCATCTTAGAAAAACGACGCGGTTTGGGGACCTTCGTTGCCCCCGGAGCGCAACATATCGTGCGTAACCAACGAGTCGAAGAATTCGCTCAGCACTACCTCGACCCCCTGCTGGCCGAAGCAAGGGCAATTGGACTAGATACCGACGCGGTCCTGGCCATGCTGCGTGACCGCAATGCGTCCTAACCAAGGAGATACCATGACTACCTTCGATACCGAACAACATATCAGGGCAATCGAAGCACAAGGCATCACTCGACGGTTTAAAAGTACCGTTGCCCTTGATAACGTCACACTAGATTTTGAAAAAGATAAGATACACGGCCTGCTGGGTCGAAACGGTGCCGGCAAAACCACGCTGATGTCGGTTATGACGGCCCAAGACTGGCCCTCAGAAGGTGAAGTTCACGTTTTCGGACACGTCCCATACGAAAACGAGCAAGTCCTGCCAGATATCTGTTTCGTTCGGGAAGACCAACGGTATCCCGAAGAATCGCTAGCCAAACACGCTTTCGCTGCAGCCCGGGATGCCTTTGAAAATTGGGACGAAGACTTCGCGCAGCGGCTGATCGCTGACTTCCGTTTACCGTTGAAAACCAAGATCAAAAAAATGTCCCGCGGCCAAAAATCCGCCGTCGGAGTGATCATTGGGCTGGCATCTCGTGCACCACTAACGGTTTTTGATGAGCCCTATATGGGGCTGGATGCTGTGGCCCGGCAGCTGTTTTACGACCGCTTGCTGGAAGACTACGCCGAAAATCCGCGAACCATCGTGATGTCGTCGCACCTCATTGACGAGATTGCTTATTTGCTAGAGCACGTGGTGGTGATTGATCAAGGCAAGATTTTGGTGGACGAGTCCGCCGAGGAGCTCGCCGATCGTGCAGTGACCCTGGTTGGTCATGGCGACGCGGTACAACAAGTGGTGGGGGACCGGACGGTACTTGACCGCGAAGAACTCGGCCGAATAGTTCGTCTTACGGTGCTGGGTAAATTGTCTACCGCCGAGCAGCAACTAGTGACCGAATTGGACCTCGATGTACTACCCGTTTCGCTGCAACAACTCATCGTGCATCTGACTCGCAATAATGACGACGAGCAACGAAACTCGGAGGGTTTGAAATGACTTCCATGACAGTAAACTCAACTACGACTCGGCGCTCCAGCTTTGCTCGGGTGCCCGCCGCCTTTCGTCTGCAGTTCGCGGTGCCGTATTCTTTCATCTGGCTACCCATTATCATCTTCGTCTTGGCATGGGCGCTTACGTACGGCGTCTTGGGACTGGTCGACTCCCAGATACCAGGTCGCATTCCGTCGGAAGAGCCTATAAACGCAACTGGGGGAGCGCAGGCTACCATCTGGTACTTGGGCTTTATGGCCGCCTATACTGCATCGCACACATTCCCGTTTTCTGTGGCGCTAAGTTATAGCCGACGTGTCTATCTGCTCGGCACTTACCTTATGTTTGTGGTTGTTTCGGCGGGTTATGCCCTAGCTGCCATGTTGGCCTATTGGGTCGAAACGGCAACCAACGGGTTTGGTCGACACATGTACGTATTCGGTGCGCCAAGCTTTCAGGAATTTGGCGGCATGTTTGGAGTTGGGTCGATAGCCACCGTCGTGGTGTTATTCTTCATGTGCTTCGGGTTCTTTTGGGCAATCTTATACCGGCGTGTCTCCATAGCACAGCTTTGGGCGGTAATTATCGGTGTAATTGCGGTACTTCTTGGCGTGGTCGCGCTGGTTACCATGAACGATGGGTGGGTAACCGTTGGTAGGTGGTTTATGCGCCAAACTGCCTTCAGCTTGGCGGGATGGGGCTTACTTCCCGTGATAGCACTTGGTGGGGTCAACTACTCACTGATCCGTAAAGCCACCGTCAGCTGATAGTCTTCCGACTCGAACGGTGTCGTCATAGAAATTGTCTGTGACGGCACCGTTTTTGGTTTAAGGAATCTTGATAAGGGTAATTTGTCAAGGCTGTGGATAACGTTTGCTTTTGGTGTTGAGTTATCCACAAAAATAAAGACACACCCTTATCATGTCCTATGTATATGATAAACGGATTCAAAGTAATTAGAAAGGCAACTGATTACAATAAAATATTAATAAAAGCCTTGATATTCGTGGCCGCTGACGGTATAATAGTGCTAACGCTTGATGAACATTTCATTTCCTTATCCATCCCTATTCGGTCTTTTAGGTCGCCTAACGTTTTGTAGTTCTTGAGAGGACGCCGTCGTGGATCAGCAACTATTTGCCAACGCTGGTACAGCGGTGTCGATCGATGCGATCAATGAAGACCTGATTAGTGAAATGACATTGGGCGAGCTCGCTTACGCTAACGCGCTATTCAGCCGGAAGTTCTCAGAACGGCTTGCCCAACCAGAATCTATACGGGAGATAGCAACTTTTTCGAAAGCTGCTGGCGCGGATTGGTCTGGTTTTAAATCGCAAGATCAGCACAACTTGCAAGACGGTCAGGGTGGCTCGCCTCCAGAGCCGGTAGCCCCAGATAACTATGTGGATACTGTGCCGGCCATTATGTGTCTCATGACAACGGCGGATCGCACAAATGACGCCGCCATGGTAAACCTCGTGCGTAAACTAGACGTTTCGGTCAAAGACCAAACCGCATACCTCGGTGTTCCTGACGGATTGCAAGGGTACGCCAATGTCAAAGAAATTCTGCGCCAGTATATGCGGTTATCTGGTCGTAAAGCGGCGAAGCTTCAAACCCGCGCCGTCTATGTCGGTTACAGCTCGGATGCTGACCGAACTGTCGCTGGTGCCACTCCGAAGTTACCCAAAGTGGCTGCGTCATTTACCAGCGGACAAATCCCTGGTGAGAACCTTGATCGAATCATCCAAATGGATGAAGATCTAACCAAGTATGCTTCGGTTGTTGGTCAAACAACCGAGTATAAAGATGACGTGATCGGTCTGTTTGAGCCAGTGATGGTAGACGCGGCCGAGACTGCAACTCCTGAAGAACTTACCCAGGCTAAGCAACGGTGGATTGAACGTATCGCGCATCATATCGATGCTGATGGACCGCCACTTTCCAAAACTCTGAAAAAGCAGCCGGATAACGCCTTGCAATTGCGCTCACATAACGATGGCTCTGCAACCGCATCAATGCATATGGATCCCATCTGGACGGCATTTTTCAAAGAGTTTATTAATACCAACCTTAATTACAAAGGCAATCGACCACTGCTGCCAGAAAATATTGAAAACCTTTACGCGGCGATGGCAGACGCTAAAGCCGCTCAAGAGGCTCACGGTAATAAAGAAACCTCGGACGATGAACAAGCCGATACTTCGGACTGCCCGGACAATACCGCTAGTGAAGCTCAAACAACTGCAGAGCAAGACAATACTGATGCAGAGGTTCCGGAGCAGTCAAATACCAACGATCTTAGTGCTCAGCAACGCCAGCGAGCCAAACAGCAAAGGATCAAAGCCTTCCACGACATGATCGGGAGTACACCCGATGGAGATGATCGCACAGCTAGCCAGATCGAAGCATGCCTAGAACAACCGGTTGGTCCTGAAGTAGTCGTCGCTGAAGACGACCAAGGAAATCCCTACACTCGGAAGCAAATCGATTGGATCGGTAACCTTAGTAGGGCCCAGCGGGCCGGAGCTGTTCTGCTAGGAGCCCTGTCTTCGGTGATGAGTATGCATCCCGACGAGGCGGCGGCCAAGCGAGCTCATGGTTCACCGGCAAAGCTAGTAATTGTTCAGGACATACAGACTGCGTATCAAACACTGGAGTTACCACCAGTGCCTCAAACCGTACGACGACCCGAGGGGCCCGATGGTATTTTACCCACCATTATGAAACGGCCTGCCCCAGATGATCCTGGCGAGAATCTATCGAGTACCGGATATAACGACACGAGCTTAAATGGGCACGCCAATCCTGAAGCTTGGACCCCATACCAGTCTGAGGCAGTCAATGTCGGACCCATCCACCCTAACCATGCAGAACCTACCCTGTGCGACGTGGAACTCGTGGGCCAAATCTGGAACGGGCAAGACGTAGTCCTCAACGAATACCGCTCCAAAAGACTTTTCACAACGGCCCAGCGAAAAGCCATATTTGCTCGGGATAAAGGATGCCAAGCCCCGGGCTGCATGATCCAAGCTACGTACTGTCAATGCCATCATTGCAAAGAGTGGTCCACCGGTGGCCAAACTAACGAAGACAACGCCATTACTTTATGTGCACACCACCATGCCGATGTTCACAACGGCAAATGGACGATTCGAAAAGTCGATGGCGTCACGTACTTTCAGCCAGCCAAATGGGTCGACCCGTACCAACCACTGCTACGCAACCTATACTGGAACATTTAGCAAAATCAGTGTGACGGTTTATGCTCTCGGGCACGGGGCGCCACGGTCGAAGGTTTTCATTTTCTGCGCAATCCTACAAACCCACTTATGGTGTATTGATGCCACCGGACCGCGTTGGTACGCTCATTTTTAGGCCCACAGTGGCATCTCAAGTAGGTTCGAAGGAGCACACGATGGACGTTGAATTTCCCCTTTGGCTACGTACCACGCACCTACTAAATTTCCTACTTCTGGGGATTCTAATTCGTAGTGGCTGGGAGATTCTGGCATCACTGCCACGGCTATGGTGGCGCAACGATGCCAAACCCGGCACCGAATGGTTGCGTTTCACCCGACAAAAACTCCCCACTGAAGAAGGCGTCTACACCTCACTTATGGATGAGCGGTCAATGTCGCCGCTGCTGGCCCTACCCGGTAGAGAAAATATTGGGCTCGGACGACACTGGCACGGCCTCGGTGTGATGCTCTGGGTGCTTAACGGTCTAGTCTACGTCGTCCTACTATTTGCTACCGGACTGTGGAAACGCATTATCCCGACGTCGTGGGACATATTTCCACAAGCCTGGGAATCATTCAAAATCTACGCCGGCTTCGGAACGCCAGCCCTAGAGTATTTTCAACCCTATGATGCTCTGCAGATGCTCACCTATACCGCAGTCGTATTCGTACTGGCACCGCTTATGATTCTTACCGGCTTGGCTATGGCACCAGCTATTCGTTCGCGCTTCCCGTGGTACGTCAAAATATTCGGCGGCCCACAGGTAGCCCGGTCACTACACTTCATCTGCCATGCACTCTTTGCGATCTTCATCATCATGCATGTGGGCCTGGTATTTCTAGTACACCCCGAGTACAACCTGCCACATATGATACTGGGCATCGAAGCTAATGAACCCCAATATTATGCACAAGGATTTACCGTCGCGCTGCTGACCATCGTCGTCGTTATTGCCATACTCATCGGCCTAAGTTACTGGAGCCTTGCGGATCGACCACGCGCCCAACGGTTTTTAGTTGCTGTCACCGAACCGGCGCGTAAGGTGTTCCTCAACTGGATGCGCTCGCGGATGTCTACTCAAAAGGTATTCACCGAAAAAGACCTCTCCGAATATCACTGGACCAATGGGCTTCCACCCACCGAAGACGAATCGCCTCAATGGCTGCAACACCGCGAAAACAAATGGGCCGACTGGCGGCTAGAAGTGGGCGGGGAACTCAATGAGACCACCATCGAATTGAGCCTGGACGAACTCAAAGAGATGCCCAAACAGCAATACATAGCCGTGCACTCGTGTATGCAAGGGTGGACGGCGACGTCGAAATGGGCCGGCGTGAAGCTGCAAGACGTGCTAGCGCTATTGGGACCGCGCCCGGAACATGCCAACTATGTGCTCATCGAATCCCACGGACTGGCACAAGTCATGTACGATAACCGCCCGCGCGAGCCGTTCTATGCCGTCATCCCGCTACGTGACGTTTATGAAGACGACACAATCCTGGCCTATGAACGCAACGACAAACCACTCGATGATCATCTGGGGGCGCCGTTGCGTCTGCGAGTCGAATCCAACCACGGTTACAAAATGGTCAAATGGGTGCGAAAAATTTCCTGGGTCGCCGACTACGAGCATATCGGCGACGGCCGTGGAGGAACCCGCGAAGACTCCGCCATGCAGGCCTTCAACGGTCGTATCTAGGAGCACAAGTGATTATCAGTACCATCTACCTGATAGCCGGCGAACTGAGCAATGCCGATACCACCGCCATCAAAGGTCAGGTCTACCGGGTGCCGCGGGTCGGTGCGATCGCCTTCGAAGTCCAAATCGGTCAAGATACCCGCATGATTTTAAAACACAAACGCGACGAAACCATCGACCGAACCGACTTAGAAACCGCCCTGGCCAAGGCCGGAAACTTTCAACTGCTCTAAAGCCAACCATTGGACTGTGCCATACGGGCAGCCTCGGTACGATTGGCGGTATGCGTTTTGCCAATCGCGGCAGATAAATGATTGCGCACCGTACCGGTAGATAAATGCACCCGAGCAGCAATATCTTTGACCGATGCCCCGGTCAGGGCAACCTTCAGGACATCGCGCTCGCGATCCGTCAACGGGTTGGTGCCAGCACTCAATGCCTCAGCCGCCAACGTCGGATCCACCGCCCTACCACCGGAATGTACCGTACGGATGGCCTCGGCCAACTGCTCGGCGGGAGCATCTTTGACCATAAAACCCCGTGCCCCGGCGGCCATAGTGCGCTGCAAATATCCGGCCCGGCCAAACGTGGTAAGAATCAGGACGGCGATATCGTCCCCATAAGCCTCAAATATCTGCTGGGTTGCGGTAATCCCGTCTACCTCGGGCATCTCGATATCCAAAACCGCAACGTCTACGGCGTGCTGAGCGATAGCCTCAACCACACCTGTACCGTCAGGCAGCTGCTGGACGACTTGCAAATCCGGTTCTAAATTCAACAACGCGGCCAATCCGGCACGCACCAAATGCTGATCATCGGCCAATAAAAGACGGATCGTCACAGCGTTACCTCCAGGCGGGTCCCCGGTGTCAGATGATGTAGCTTCAGGCTACCGCCAGTGGAGTCCACCCTGCGTTGCAGACCATAGAGCCCATGGTGTTTCTTGCACTCTGTGCTAGTGATACCCACGCCGTCGTCGTCGATACGAAGCATGGTTTGGGTGTCGACGTCGTGAAAACTGATGGTACAGGTACTGGCCTGGGCGTGGCGGATAACGTTGGTGACCGCCTCACGAATCACCCATGCAAAAACCTGCTGTTGCACCAGTGTCAGGTGCGGCAGCCGCTGCGGGCGGTTGAAGTGTAATCCGGCGGCCGTCAGCGCTTGATGGGCCTGGTCGAGTTGTTCAGCCAAATCCGGATGTTGCAGGTCAGTGACCGTGGAACGCACCTCAGAAAGGGAGCGCCGGGCAAGAGACTCGATATCGGCCATTTCGGTTTTCGCAGCGGCAAGGTCGGTGGCCAGCAGGCGCTGGGCGAGCTGAATTTTTACCGTAATGGTGGTCAAGGAATGGCCCAGCACGTCGTGGACGGTTGAAGCCAGCTCTTCACGCTGGCGGGCCAGGGTCAACTGCTCGGCGTGATACTGCTGGGTTTCGCCCAAGTGTATGCTGATGCGGATAAACAGCATCAATATCGCAGGGGAACCGACCGCGGCCAAAAACCAGGTGGCATAATTTTGGAATCCCATGGTGTTTACGAGGACGACGGCGGCGCCAAACAGTATCACCAGTGCAATGCAAGCGGTGGGTAACCGGTGGTTGAAAATCCAGATGGCCATCAAATACGGGACAATATTGATGATTGCCGGGGGAGTCGCCTGGGACATAATGACGCCGAGCAAAACCAGTACGGCGGTATAGGCCAAGGTATTGAGGTGTCGGTTCAGCGCGGTTAGCGGAGTTGGGTATAGAAAACTGCTCAGATACACCACCGGGAAAGTCACCAGTGCTGCCCAGCCGGCGATCTGGGCTGGTAGTGCGGCGGTGGATTCGATCAAACCAAAGACCGTCCAGCCCAAAAAGATCAGCCAAACCCCCGAAGTGAAAAGGGTGATGCGACGCTCTTGGCGCGTGAGTTCGGGGCGAGGATGATGAGTCATTAGCGGGCGGTCCGACGTCGGGAAGCAAGTAGGCAGATTAACCCCAGGATAACCGTCCAGGCTGTGATATTGGTCAATACCAGCCAGAGGGATTCAAAATCGGGGGCGGAACCATCCAACGGAATGAGCATACCCTGGGTTTGTGGCCAGCGAGCCAGCATGGCCGGACCGTAGAGTGGCGTGAATTTGGCGATGGATAACAATACGCCGCCCAGCGGGATAAACAGGTTACCGAAAAACGCGAAGATGACCAGAAACCCGGATGCCGCGCTGACAGCGGTTTCGGAGCGAAACAGCAGGGCAAAGGCAAGACCGTAGAGAGAAAACGGTATCGCCACGACCAGACACAGTGCGGCTGATGCTAACCAGTGGCTAAATGAATCGAAGCCGGCCCCGGTAAGGGCGCCCGCCACATAGACGATAACGATGGGGCTGATGGCCATCAGTAAGGCCATCAGCATTTTACCTATAATGTAGTGGCCTTGGCGCAGTCCGGTGAGATTCAACTGGCGGCCCCACCCCATGCTGCGTTCCACTGCTGCTGAACCGGCCATCGAGGTCGTGGCAATCACGGCCCCGTAAACGGCCATCGACGTCATCACATAGGCCGAGATGTTGCCATAACCGGCGGGCATCTCGCCCTGATCCATGGCCACCCCGAACATCATATACATCGCGGCGGGTAGAACGATGACGAAAAATGTGGCATCAAGCATCCGGAAGTTGCGCCAGAATTCCCATGCCACAAAGCGCAGCAAAATTTCAGTTTGGGATTTGACTGGTTTGGGTTGCCAAGCGTGCTGTGTTGCGGTGGTCATGATGCCGCCTCCTGCCAGGTGCTGGGTTGGGTGAAATAAAAGAAAGCTTCTTCAATACCGGGCTGGACAATCGTTAGGTTGCGGATCAGATTGGCGGATAACAGTTGTTCAGCAATCTGATCGGTGTCGGAGGTGGTGATCCGGATCCGCTGCGAGTCGGCGTCATAATCTAGTTGTTTTGGCTCCAGTCCCGCGGCAACCGCCCAATCAAACGGGTCGGTATCGCCAATCCACTGGGCCGAAAGTTTGCGCTGCAACCCGGCGGTCATGTCGTCGACGCTGCCATCGGCAATGATTTTTCCCTCAGACATTAATACCACCCGGTCGGCGTAGTCATCGGCTTCGCGCAAGTAATGGGTGGCAAATACAATGGTGCGCCCGCGCTGAGCTTCGGTGCGCATGGTCGTCCAGAATTCGCGGCGGGCAGCGGCATCCATGCCGGCGGTGGGTTCATCAAGGATAAGCAGTTGGGGATCGGTGAGCAGTGCTAGACCAAACCGCAGGCGCTGTTTTTGTCCACCCGAACATTTCTTGACCTTACGGTTAGCGAAATCAGTTATCCCGGCTCGGTGCATCACCTCGGCTACCGGCAACGGACTGACGTGGCAGGCGGCGATCATACGAATCGTTTCAGCCGCGGTGAGGTCTTCGAGCAGCCCACCGTCTTGCAACACCGCGCCGACGTCGCCATTGCTGGTGGCACGTTGTGGCGATTGCCTCAGGGTGTTCAGTGTGCCGGTATCGGGTTCGGTAAACCCCAACACCATGTCTAGCAGGGTAGTTTTGCCGGCACCGTTGGGTCCCAGTAGGGCCAATACTTCGCCGGAGCTGATTTCAAGGCTGACATTATCGACGGCGGTCACAGCACCGAAGCGCTTGGTTACCGCTGTGATATGGATGGCTGATGGAGAAGTCTGCATACTTTCAGTGTTCCCCACTGGATGGTTTTGTGATACTGCCAGCGATCACTTATTGACCATGACAGATGTCACGGGTCCCAACTGGTCTTGGCTCGTTGGTGTTCAACAACCAGGCGAATCACGATGGTTGCCACCAACACCACGGCACCGGCCAGTGCGGCGGCCCAAATAAGAATCGGGGAGGCAAATTCGCCGCTGGTGCGTGCCACAGCAATCCACCCCAGCCCCCAGGTAATGGTGAGCGCCGGTGCAATGCGGCCACCAGTAGCACGGGCCAACCCCACGCCAACGAGGGCGACGACGACAAGTAGCACCACGCTGATCAACTGCCAACCGCTAAATTTGGTCAGCCCGGTGGTGCCGAGCAGTGCCGCGGTATTGGCGATTGTGGCAACAAATACCCAGCCTAAATACAGCCCGAACGTGCCGTCGGTGACCAATTTATCGGTGGGTCGCGTAGAGATACTGGTGGTCAACAACATGATGAGACGCACCAACACCACCAGTAACACGATGATCACGATTTCGCTGGCCAACACGCTACCGGCCTGCACCACACCGATCCAGGCGGCATTCAATAGCGCCGATAGGCTTGCCCATGGTCGCAACGCTGCATGCCGAGTAGATGCCCGTTGAGCGGGTAGCAGCTGGTAGATGGCATAGGCGACCAGGCCCAAATAGATCAGACTCCAGATGCTAAAGGCCGGTCCTGCTGGGGCAAAGGGTGTCGCATCGGTAGAAAGTGCACCATCAGCTGCCGCATTAATCGGTGTGCCGCCTAGGGCGCCGCTGCCTATAAAAGACAATATAATGGCCGCAGCCACGGACACCGCCGTCACGATTGGCATGAATTTCATTTGCCACCCCTTCCGGGCTCGCCGGTGTCAATATTATTATAGTTAGCCAAGTTAGTAATCCAGGTCACTTCTAGGTGCAGGACCGGCGCAGTACCGTGGTTGAAGTCATCGAAGAAACTCAGGCCTTCGGGGAGCTGTTTAGAATCTGGGTTGCATTCGGTAGCCTGGCGTTAGGTGTGATCTAACACCGTGTTCGGAGGTTCTCATGACAACCAATAACGTTCCTGCCGGCTATACTTACGACGAACGGCTACCGGCTTCACCGGTTAGCCAAGAAAAACTCAAAGAACTCCTCACCGATGTGATGTGGTCAGATGATGACGCACCCGCATTGCGCCGGGCAGGAGAAATTCTGAAACCACGCGTTAAAGATATTCTGGACGTATGGTACGACTTTATCGGTTCCACCCCGCATCTAGTTTCTACCTTTCTCGGCTCCGATGGTGAACCAGATGCCGACTACCTGGAGCGTGTCCGTGGCCGCTTCGAGCAGTGGGTCGTGGATATATGTACTCGCGAATTTGATGACCAATGGTTGGCATATCAAGAAGAGATCGCACTGCGCCACCACACCACGAAGAAAAATGAAACTGACAAGGTCGATTCACCGGCACCTTATGTGCCGATGAGCCACATGATGGCGCTGGTGGTACCGGTGACTCTGACAATCCGGGACTTCCTTGCAGAAGGCGCTTCGGCTCAGGACGACATCGATGCCATGCATCAGGCCTGGTTCAAAGCAGTAACCGTAACGCTGGTTCTATGGTCACGGCCATATGCCGGCGATCTCTGGTGAAAGAGAGTGCTCATGACCAAATATGCAGTTACCAACCCTGCCACCGGGCAGGTAGAAAAAGAATTCAAGCAAGCCACCGACGACGAACTCAAATCGGCCATCGAAACAGCCGCCGATAGGTTTAACTCATGGTCGAAAACGACGCCGGATGAACGCGCCCAACTCTTAGATAAAGTCGCCGATATCTACGAAGAACGCACAGAGGAATTGGCGGAGATTATTGGTCGAGAAATGGGTAAACCTGTCAAACAGGCCCGCGGCGAACTCGGCATCGTCGTCGACATTTATCGTTATTACGCCAAAAACGGGCCAGACTATCTACGCAACGAGACCATTGACGATGCTCAAGGCGGCAGCGCCTATATTCAAAGTGAACCATACGGTGTACTTTTAGGGATCATGCCGTGGAATTTCCCGTATTATCAGGTAGCCCGCTTTGCCGCACCGAATCTGATGATCGGTAATACCGTGCTGCTCAAACATGCCGGTATTTGCCCGGAATCGGCTGCGACGATGGAACAGATTTTCCTTGACGCCGGCTTCCCCGAGGGGGCCTACACCAATATTTATGCCTCCACCGATCAGGTCGCCGAGATTATTATCCCCCACCCGGAGGTCATGGGGGTTTCGCTGACCGGTTCGGATCGTGCTGGGGCCTCAGTGGCGGCTACCGCAGGTAAATATGTCAAAAAAGTTGTCCTTGAACTTGGCGGCAATGACCCGTTTGTGGTCTTGGACCGTGACATTTTACCAAAAGCCGTTAAAGGCGCCCTATATGGTCGCATGGCTAACGCCGGTCAGGCATGTAATGCGGCCAAACGCATCATTGTTTTAGAAGAGTTCTACGACGAGTTCGTTGACGAGCTGAGTAAAGCGGTCAATAAACTGCAGCTGGCTGATCCGGCAGAAGAGGACACCTTTATTGGTCCGATGTCATCGGCTTCTGCTGCCGAAGGGTTGCACGAGCAAGTTCAAGATGCCATTTCCCAAGGTGCTACCGTTCATGCCGGCGGTGACTTCGATTCTCGTGGGGGTGCGTGGTACCAGCCGACGATGCTGACGGGAATTACCCCGCAAATGCGCGCCTATACCGAGGAACTATTCGGTCCAGTAGCCATGGTCTATAAAGTCAAAGACGACGATGAAGCAATTAAGATGGCCAATGACACACCATATGGACTATCCGCTGCGGTAATGGCCTCTGATGCAGAACACGCCCGTAGGGTCGGTGAACACATCGAAACCGGCATGGTGTACATCAACGAACCCGCCGCCACATCGGCGGAACTGCCGTTTGGCGGTTATAAACGTTCCGGTATCGGCCGTGAATTGGGTCGGTATGGGATGGAAGAGTTCGTCAACAAACGGCTGATGAAATTTGCCGGCTAAATAAGCGCTGCTATTCCTCGCAACTATTTGGTCCCGCCTGGTACGGAACTTCCGGCCCGGCGGGACTATTTTGTCTGTACAGGACGAAACGTTGAGATATCGTTTAACTGAATCAAGACGGTGCAGATCTGTGGTGATTTGCCGCGAGCCTCACGAGCCTCAGCGCGCTCGTCAAAGATCCTACCGGAGTTCAATACCGTGGCAGCACCGGTAAAACGGTAGCCATTTTTCCATTTCCGATCCACCACAGCGATGACCACTGTGGAACCGTGTTGAATATTTTCCAGGGTCTGGCCGCCGGTTGTCTCATCATAAATCAGCGTTGATGCATCAAATACCCCGATGGAGCCCTTCGGACCGAGATTCGGCACTCCCTGCTGGTTTGCCGTGGCAATAAACGCTAGTTGTTCATCAAGTACCTGTGCCATGTGGTCAGTAAGTTCTACAGTCATAATCCTTCTTAGAGTCTGTTTCAAACGGGGCTAACACCTTCAAGTCAACGTCACCCCAATATTAGAAGCAAGAGTGCTGCGTTACCGGCTGAAGTGGCCTGACCTGCGTAGCTTGCCGCGTGGCCAGTCACGTGTGGCATAGCCTGGTCAAGACCATACCGAAGTTGATAGAGGAAGTTACGTCGTCGTGCTTATTGGCATCTTGCTGCTAAGTTTTATTGCCACCGCGCTGCAGCGCATAACAGGTCTTGGATTTGCGATGCTGTTGGCACCGTTTGCGGTGGTAGCGCTGGGAACTCACCAGGGCATTATGATCACTATGGTGCTGGCAACCATTGCTTCATTGTTGATGGTGCCTTCGATGTGGCGCGATATTGAATGGTCCAAGGTCGGTTGGATTGCGATCCCCGCAGTAATTTCGACCCCGCTAGCCAGCTGGGTCGGTACCTTGTTGAACACCTCATTGGTCTATATTCTTGTCGGACTGTTGGTGATGGTTGGTTTGGGTGCGGCCCTGCTAATGCCGGCAACTTCAGAACCGATTTCGGGCCGTAGCGCCCAGGTGCTTGCAGGAGTAGGCGCCGGTGCCGGCGGTGTGCTGGCAGGTGTCGGTGGTCCTGCCATGACGATCTACGGGGTGCTATCGCGCTGGCCGGTGGCATCCTTTGCGGCAAGTTTGCAACCTATCTGGATACTGGTTTCAGTGGCTACTCTGGCAAGCCGGTATTTCATTCAAGGGTCCACGATTCCGGTGTTATCTTGGTGGGCTTGGCTGTTGACTGCCGTTGGCATTTCCGTGGGAATGTTTGTTGGGCAACGGTCATTGGGTAAGGTCAACGACCGTGTTGTCTTCGGCATCGTGATCGCATTGGCCATGATCGGTGCGGTGTTATCCCTGGTCACAGGTGTTATGGAGCTGCTCTAACCGATATCGGGAAGTCAAGGAGCAGCGGTCTTTGAGTCAGCGGCGCTTCGGGGTGAACGGTTTTGAAATGTTGCAGACCCCCGGTCTCTTTTCTAGAGTGGTCAGCGTAAGTAGTGTCACACCACTAAAACTTATCTGATAAACCTCGGATACTGAAGTTTAAGGAGTGTCATGAATACCGCTATTGATACCAAAATTGAAGATAATTACCCAACACGCAATGATGATAAAACGACAGTCATAGATAGGCCAGACCCAGTTGTTTATGGTTGGGATTTAGAGGGGCCACTCACCAAAGAGGATCTGCAATCCTTCGACAAGACGGGCTACCTCAGCATCGATCAGCTTTTGACCCCGGAAGAACTGCAAGAATGCCGCGATGAACTGGAACGGTTAGCCAATGATCCGGCATCCAAAGACGACGAAGCCACGATCACCGAAGCACAATCCAATGAAGTGCGCTCCATTTTTAATGTGCACCGCACCAATGAGATTTTCAAAAAACTGGCAAATGATCCTCGGATCGTCCGGCGCCTAGAACAAATTCTGGGATCCCAAGTTTACGTTCACCAAAGCCGGATTAACTATAAGCCTGGTTTTGTGGGCAAAGACTTTTGGTGGCATTCAGATTTTGAATCCTGGCATGCCGAAGATGGGCTACCATCGCCACGCGCCGCCAGTATTTCGATCTCTCTGACGGATAACTATTCGTTTAATGGGCCATTGATGATCATGCCGGGATCACACAAAAAATACATTAGCTGTGCTGGTGGCACCCCGGAAGAAAACTATAAACAATCCTTGGTCATGCAAGGCGCAGGCGTACCAGATAAAGACACTCTGACAGAATTTGCTGATGAGTACGGTATTGACGTACTTGAAGGCCCAGCAGGCGGGGCGGTCATCTTCGATTCCAACTGCATGCATGCTTCTAACGGCAATGTCACCCCGTATTCCCGCTCGAATATTTTTCTGGTGTATAACTCCGTAGATAATGCAGCACAAGAACCATTCGGGGCACCGTCAACTCGCCCTGAGTTTATTCGCAGCACGGACTTCACTCCGGCCGGATAGTCGCAGAGTTTAGCGATATTACAAACCATTAGGGTCTAGGCGCGGCTTCAAAGAACTCGCACCTAGACCCTTTTTTATTGAATGAACAACTGACGTATGGTGGCCCAGATCGCATGGTATTTCTGAAGGTGAAGAGGACATCGTAAAGAGTACCCATGGTCGAAAATGTTGCAATCATTTCAGGCGGAGCCGGTGGTATCGGTGGACAGGTCAGTAAACGCCTGGCAAGCCTTGGTTATTTACTGGCGACCTCACGCAACTTGAGACAGCGCAACACGTCGTTGATGTTGCAGGGCAATACGGCAACCTGACAACCCTAGTAAATGCCGTTGGCATCTCACCCAAGCGCGATGGCCAGAAAATTAATTTCTTTGATATTTCGCCAGAGCTATGGGACCAAGTTATAGCTGTCAACCTAAAAGCACGATTTTTACTCATCTAGCAGGCGTATTCGTCGATGCCCACCGACGGTTCGGCCACCATTGTTAACCTGTTGTCTATCACCTCAAAACTTGGTGCTGGGAGATTGTCGACGGATTCGTCTCCGCCTCGTCTGCCGCCAACCGCCGCTTATGCTGCGTCAAAGGCAGCTTTACAAAACTTGACGGCCACTATGTCACACGAATTGTCGTCGTTGCACATTCGAGTTAATGGTGTGGCACCCGAGCTGATTGCTAAAAACATGACCGATTCAGTACCTGATCAAGACCAGCTGTCCAATCTCATCCCAATGAATCGTTTTGGCACCACTGATGAGGTTGTGGATGCTATTGAATTTCTCGTAAGTCAAAAATCTAGTTATATCAATGGCGCCAGTATTGAGCTCAATGGCGCTTGGCACACGTGTTAAGGCCGCATAGCACGCATTGTGCAGCATTACAGTATGTGTGGTGAATGACACAGTACCCTCCGCTTGCATAATGACCACTGGGTCATATAACGTGACCAAGCGGTCAAAAGTGGAGAGGACGGATTATGACTCAGCCCAAGGACAGCGTGCTGCAAGCAGCAGCTGAACTGTTCCAAGCACGGGGCGTCAACAACACCACAGTGTAAGACATTACCCAGGCAGCCGGTATCGCTAAGGGGGCCTTTTACCAGCATTTCGAGTCAAAAGATGCCCTCATTTTGGCGCTTGTTAATCAGCTTCATGACGACATTTTGCACGCCGCAACACCGCTGGCATCCGAGCACACTGGGTCGCCGCTGGAGTGGCTGCAGAGCACGATTTCTGCTGAACTCAAAGTGTCGACCAATTATCAAAAACTTTTGCATGCGGTGGCCATAGAGTTTCCACCCAACAGCACAGGTGCAGTACCAGAAACCATCGACAACTTCCATCGACGGCTTTATGCTTGGCATAAGCGTATTCTCACCGAAGCATTTGGTGCACGAGTAGACGCGTATCTGGACGATCTTGTGTTCGTCTTGGAAGGCAGTATCAATCACTACCTTGTACGCTTTTTTTGGTTGGGTTCGGCCCCACCGATTAGCCGGATCGCCGCCTTTATCACTCAAAGTTTGAACGCCATTGTCCAACATGATGAACACTTAACTCCCGCATTTTCACATACTTGGCAGGACAACATCGATCGTCATCAACAACTTGAGGCTGTCATAGACCAGCTGAACAACCTCCGGACGACCGTGCGGCAAACAACTCGCGCGATTTCAACCCGTGATAACGATCTAGCGGCTATCAATCTTGTCCTTGCAGAGCTCACTGAAAACACGCCACGCGAGTTTCTCGTGGACGCCTTACTGGCTCAACTGAAGACTCGCGATTATCTGACCACAGAACTGACGTCGGCCTTGACGTCATGGAACAACTGGAAAGGAACCCCGCGATGACCCAGCAAACCCAGGGGTTGCCGAAACGGCAAAAGTTCTTCATGATTGCAGCGTTGCTAACAGGTGCGTTCATGGGGATTACCAATGAAACACTGTTGGCCACCGCACTGCCGTCTATCCAGCAAGCCTTTGACATCACCACCGGCCAGGTCCAGTGGATGACGACTGCGTTCTTGATGGCCAACGGGGTTATGATTCCGGTTTCAGCGTTTCTTATTGACCGTTTCTCTACACGTGGGCTGTTTCTAACTTCAATCGGATTATTTGGTATCGGTACGGCCGTTGCTGCAACAGCGCCGGTATACCCGGTCCTGTTACTAGGTCGAGTAGTGCAGGCGTCAGGTTCCGGTATTATGCTGCCATTACTGATGACGGTGTTGTTGGCTATCATTCCGGTACACCGCCGCGGTACCGCTATGGGCTTGATGGGTATTGTTATCGCCTTTGGCCCGGCTATCGGCCCGACACTATCCGGGTTCCTATTGGAACACTTTGCATGGCGTAGCCTGTTCATCACCATCTTGCCCATTGTTGTGATCACATTGATCGTGGGCGGCTTATTCATTCGCAATGTCACCGATCTGCGTCGGCCCCGCATCGATGTCTTGTCGATTATTTTGTCGTCATTCGGGTTCGGATCCTTCCTCTACGGGTTTAGTATCGCCGGAGAAAACGGGTGGACCAGCCCAGTGGTGCTTACCTCCATCGGTGCCGGTGCGGTCATCATTGGTCTATTCGTGTGGCGTCAGCTTGTCTTGGAAGTGCCGATGCTGGAATTTCGGGTGTTCCAATTTCCGATGTTCACCCTGGCCATTATTATCTCGATGACGGCGTTGGTTTCTCTCATCGGAGCAGAAACGCTTTTACCGCTGTTTATGCAAACTGTTCTCGGGTTTACCCCGTTGCAATCAGGGCTCGTCTTGTTGCCCGGAGCGGTCGTCATGGGAATCATGTCGCCGATAACCGGGCGCCTATTCGATGCCTTCGGGGCAAAATGGTTGGCTTTGATCGGCATGACGGTCGTTACCATCACAACATTTATGTTGTCCCAGATATCACTGGAAACCACGTTTGCTTATCTGTCGATTGTTTATGCCATTCGGATGGGCGGGCTCGCTTTGGCATTGATGCCGGTGATGACCTCCGCGCTGAACCAATTGCCCTCCAAGTGGTATTCCCATGGCTCGGCCATGGCCAATACGCTGCAGCAAATTTCAGCCGCGATAGGGACCGCTATCCTGGTAACCGTGATGTCCATAGCGGCTCAAAATGCCACGCCTGCAGTTGATGCGAGTGCACGTGAGGCCGCGCTAGAAGCTCAGTTATACGGTTACTCTTGGGCATTTTTTGCTAGCACCATCCTGGCCTTCATCGCCTTGGTATTGGCATGTTTTCTCAACTCACCGAAAAAAGAAAAAGAGATCGTACGTCGGATCCACGGTCAGGCGGCTAATCCGGTTGATACAACTGCATCAGCTTCTGGTGATAGCGGCACTGTCGAATAGGCGATCGGTTAGCTGACCCAGGCAGTGCCGCCGGGTAAGTTGTGCTGCGATAACCTCGAATTTTTGAGTGCCCACCTAGATAAAAACCCCGCAATGGAATGTGATCATTGACACATTTGAGAAATGCGACCAGACTATCTTGGTAACGGTTTTCGCATTGCAGAATAGTACTTCCACTGAGTGATGTGATGCGAGGCTTCGAATCGCACCAAATCGACTTATCAGAGGTGGTCAATGAACGCGATTGACAGCGACCAAAGCACAGCTGCCCGAACTTCCAAACAATCTCCCGGTGTGCTTGATAGATTTTTTGAGATCACATCCCGTGGCTCTTCGATCAAACAGGAGATCCGCGGAGGCATCGTTGCGTTTGTCGCAATGGCATATATCGTCGTACTCAACCCACTGATCCTGGGAGGCTCAGCCGATGTTGAAGGTGGCAATCTTGACTTTGCGCAGCTCACGGCAGTAACCGGCCTCGTCGCCGGGGTAATCACGATCCTTTTTGGCGTGGTCGCAAGATTACCCTTCGCCTTGGCAGCTGGACTAGGGATGAATAGTTTCCTTGCGGTTTCGGTGGTGCAGGATGTCACCTGGCCCGAAGCGATGGGACTGGTTGTCATCAATGGAGCTATTATCGTCGTTCTGGGAGCTACTGGCATCCGGACGGCGATTTTTAATGCCGTACCGCATGCTCTGAAGGTTGCGATTACGGTGGGCATCGGTTTGTTTATTGCCTTCATCGGCTTCGTAAACTCCGGATTTGTGACAGCCTCCGGCACAGACAGCCCGCCGGTACAGTTGGGTCAGAACGGTTCTATTGGGTCACTTCCTACGCTGGTCTTTATCTTCGCGCTCATCCTGATCGGTGTCCTTGTGGCACGGCAGGTGCCAGGGGGCATTCTCATCGGCATGATTATCGCGACAGTTGCAGCGATTATCATTCAATCAATTGCCAATCTTGGTACTGTTGATGACCCGGAGAGCCCCGATCCGCTGGGGTGGAATCTAGCTGCACCCGAGCTGCCCGATCAGATTGCTGCCCTGCCAGATTTTTCACTCATTGGTGCTTTCGACCTGTTTGGTGCTTTTGAACGTGTTGGTGTTCTTGCAGCTGTCATGCTCGTTTTCACGCTGGTGTTCACGAACTTCTTTGATGCCATGGGTACCATGACCGGCTTGGCTCGCAGCGCTGGGTTGCAAACATCGGATGGCATGTTCCCGCGAATCCGTGGGGCTTTCGTCGTCGAAGGTATCGGTGCAATGGCCGGCGGTGGTGCCTCAGCATCATCGAATACGGTCTTTGTGGATGCGGCTGCAGGAATCGCGGAAGGGGCCCGAACCGGATTGGCGGCTATCGTTACCGGAGGGTTGTTCCTTCTGTCGATGTTTTTCTCCCCGCTCATCGGAGTGATCCCAATGGAAGTCGGTGCAGCAGCCCTCGTGGTTGTCGGAGCGATGATGGTCACCTCGGTCCGCGATATTGATATGAGTGACTTTCGGACCTCATTACCCGTTTTTCTTACCATGATCACGATGCCACTGACTTATTCCATCGCCAATGGTATCGGTGTTGGTTTTATCTCTTGGGCCATGATCCACGCGATGAGTAAGCGTGGTCGTGATGTTCACTGGCTGTTGTGGGTCGTGTCGGTAGGTTTCATCCTCTACTTTGTTCGTGGACCAATATCGGCTATGTTGGGAGCGTGAGTAATGTGAATCAGAACACAGCCTGGCCCAAGGGGCAGATCGCCCACGGGGAGTGAGCATCGGCGGTCCGCGACCGCTCTTTGTCGCGTTGACCCCGATGTTCTTCACTACTGTTCGCATGGATAACCAGAAGTTTCGAAGAACTAAGAGTACTTGTTCCAACCATGCATAGTGCGCCTTAATATTGAGGCACAGGAGGTTAGGTGCGATGTCTTCGACGACATTTCGCTCAGCCACGCAGGTTTCTGTCAATGGACAAACGCGTAACTTTGAGGGTCCCCCACACCAAAATGCCCTGGAATTTTTCCGCGACCAGGGCCTGACTGCAGCCAAGGAAGGCTGCGCGGAAGGCGAATGCGGGGCTTGTGCAATTATGGTCGCCCGCCCTGATACCGATGGCACCACCCGCTGGACGTCGATGAACTCGTGTCTACTGCCCGCAGCGGCGCTAGACGGCCAGGAAGTCATCACCGCAGAGGGGCTGGAGAGCGAAGAACTTCACCCGGTACAACAAGAGATGGCCGTACGTGGCGGTTCCCAATGCGGTTACTGCACCCCTGGATTCATCTGCTCGATGGCAGCTGAATTTTATCGCCCAGAACGCGCCGACGACGCCCAAGCAGCCTGTGATGATTGTGGCCCCAATGGTTTTGACATACATTCATTATCCGGCAACCTATGCCGTTGCACCGGGTACCGGCCCATCCGGGATGCCGCGTATGCCTTAGGCCAACCCGAGACTGACGACGCGCTTGCAGCTCGCCGCGGTCAACCGGCTCCGCAACCGGTGGCAACAGATATCACCGCAGCTGATACCGCAAGCGGGAAAATCGGTCGCTTTCGTCGTCCAGCAACATTGGATGAAGCCCTGGATATCCTGGCTGCTGAACCTGAAACACAGCTGGTAGCCGGGGCTACCGACTTTGGTGTTGAGGTCAATATCAAAGGCGTTCGTGCTAAATCCGTGCTGGCTATTGACCGCTTAGCCGAATTGCGCGGCATCCAATACACCGATGACTACATTGAGCTGGGTGCAGCTCACACCCTGTCGGAGTTAGAGCGTGAACTGGCCGGATCCATACCGCTGCTGGGCAGCCTGTTTCCCCAATTCGCCTCCCGGCTCATCCGTAATGCGGCCACAATTGGTGGCAACCTGGGCACCGGCTCGCCGATCGGTGATACCCCGCCGGCGCTGCTGGCCCTGGAAGCCCAACTGGTACTGAGCTCGGTCCGTGGCCAGCGCGTCGTAGACCTAGCCGACTTTTTCACCGGTTACCGACAAACCATTGCCGACGACGACGAACTGATCAGCGCGATCCGCATCCCGCGGCCGCTGGCACCGCTGACCTCATTCCAAAAGATCGCCAAACGCCGTTTCGACGATATCTCCTCGGTTGCGATCGGTTATGCTCTCACCGTTGAACACGGCATCGTGACCAAGGCTCGCATCGGTTTAGGCGGAGTTGCCGCCACCCCATTACGAGCCAAAGACACCGAAGCCAAGCTGGAAGGTGCACCATTCAACTTGGACGCCTTCCGCAGCGCGGCAGAAGTGCTTGCATCAGAAGGCACCCCTATGGATGACCACCGGGCGAGCTCACAGTACCGGATTGCGATGCTGCGCTCCTCACTGGAACGTTTTTATGCTCAACATCTTGAGACCAACATTGACTCCGGCGCCACGAAAGGGGAAAGCCGATGAGCCACCTATCACAGCGACCCGCCGACCCCATCGTCGGCGAGACCCACTACCACGAAAGCGCTTTTGATCACGTCACCGGTCGAGCCCTATACACCGATGATCTAGGTGGACGACTCACCGGGCTGCTGCACGCCTATCCTGTGCAATCCACCAATGCGCACGCCAAACTCAATTCGGTTGACCCCTCGGGTGCCTATGAGGTGCCAGGTGTCGTGCGGGTTATCACCGCCCAAGACATTCCCGGCGTCAACGACCAGGGCGCCAAACAGGATGAGCCCATGCTGCCCGAGGACGAAATCATGTTCTACGGTCAGCCCATCGCCTGGGTGCTGGCCGATACCCTCGAGGCGGCTAGGGAAGCCGCAGCTCACGTCGTCGTCGACGTCGAAGAACTACCATCGCTTATTACCGTAAAAGATGCCATTGAGGCTGACAGTTTCCATGGCATCCAGCCGGTGATGGCTAAAGGTGACCTGGATGCTGGTTTCGAACAGGCCGCCCATATTTTCACCGGTGAATTGGAGTTCGCCGGTCAAGAGCACTTCTACTTAGAAACCCAGGCTGCTCTAGCCCAGGTGGATGAAAACGGCCAAGTTATGGTCAACTCTTCGACTCAACACCCCACTGAGGCCCAAGATATTGTTGCCCAAGTTCTTGGTGTACCCGCCCACGAAGTCACCATCCAGTGCCTGCGGATGGGCGGTGGATTTGGTGGTAAAGAGATGCAGTCCCACGGTTATGCCGCCGTTGCCGCACTCGGAGCCACACTCACCGGACGCCCGGTCAGACTGCGGTTGAATCGCACCTTAGATATCACCATGACCGGCAAACGCCACGGCTTTCATTCCAGCTGGAAAGTCGGTTTTAGCCAGGACGGCAAAATTGTGGCACTGGAGGCCACGCTGACCTCCGACGGCGGTTGGAGCCTGGACCTATCCGAACCGGTACTGACCCGGGCCCTATGTCACATCGATAACGCCTATTGGGTGCCCAATATTCGGGTGCATGGACGCATCGCAAAATGCCACAAAACCTCCCAGACGGCGTTTCGTGGTTTCGGTGGGCCCCAAGGCATGCTGGTGATGGAAGATCTCTTGGGCCGGGTGGCCCCCAAACTTGGGCTGAGCCCGGCAGAACTACGTCGACGAAACTTCTACTCCGAAGGCCAGGACACCCCCTACTACCAGCCGGTACGCCAACACGACCGGCTAGTCACCGCATGGAACCAGGTCGTCACCAATGCCGATATTGAAGCCCGGCAGGCAGAGGTTGCCGAGTTTAATGCCCGCAACCAATACGTCAAACGTGCGATCGCTATGACCCCGGTGAAATTCGGTATCTCATTCAACCTGACCGCCTTTAACCAAGGTGGTGCGCTGGTGTTGGTATATAAAGACGGTTCCGTACTCGTCAACCACGGTGGCACCGAAATGGGTCAGGGCTTGCACACCAAAATGTTGCAAGTAGCCGCCACAACCCTCGGGGTGCCATTATCGATGGTGCGGTTGGCACCCACGCGCACCGATAAGGTGCCCAATACCTCGGCAACAGCGGCCAGTTC
The DNA here is from genome assembly GCA_019113675.1 of Candidatus Yaniella excrementigallinarum. Lineage (GTDB taxonomy): Bacteria > Actinomycetota > Actinomycetes > Actinomycetales > Micrococcaceae > Yaniella > Yaniella excrementigallinarum. Next base: position 29,636 of record DXHA01000006.1, on the reverse strand, counting down.
TGGTACCGATCTCAATGGTGGTGCCGTCAAAGACGCCTGCGAACAGATCCAGTCGCGTCTGACACAGGTTGCCGCTGGAATGCTTGGTGCGCCAGCACACGAGGTGCGTTTTAACCGCGGTGTCGTCTCAGCATTATCGTCGAAAGAAACCGTGACGTGGCAAGAGCTGGTAAATACAGCTTACTTCCAGCGGATCCAGTTGTCCGCGGCCGGTTTCTACCGTACCGAAGGGCTGCACTGGGATCTATCGATCATGAAGGGCGAACCGTTTAAATACTTCGTCTACGGAGTGGCCGCCAGTGAGGTTGAGGTCAGTGCCTTTGACGGCTCCTATGTTCTGCGACGCGTCGATATTGTCCACGACGTCGGTGACTCACTATCGCCGTTGATCGATCTGGGACAAATCGAAGGCGGTTTCGTCCAGGGTGCTGGCTGGTTGACGCTTGAAGACCTGCGCTGGGATACCTCCGATGGGCCCGGCCGGGGTCGGGTGGCTACCCAAGGGGCCAGCACCTATAAGATTCCCAGCTTCTCGGAAGCCCCGGAAGAATTCAACGTTGCCCTACTGGATAAAGCTCACGAAGAAGGCGCCATCTATGGGTCCAAAGCGGTGGGCGAGCCGCCGTTGATGCTTGCTTTTTCGGTTCGTGAAGCACTGCGTGAGGCAGTGGCGGCATTCGGACCGGCCGGCACAAGCGTTGATCTGGCCTCACCGGCTACTCCGGAAGCCGTGTTCTGGGCGATCGAAACCGCACGCGGCCATCAGCTAGGCACCCCACCAACACCGGCAGTCGGCATTGCGGAAGACCGGAGAGTTCCGTCATGACCTGGATTGATACAGCAGCCGAACTGCGTGATGCCCGGGTACCGGCTGTACTGGTGACCTTAGCCAGCGTTCGCGGGCACGCCCCACGTGAGGCCGGCGCCAAACTGATTGTTACCGCCGAGGAATTACACGGCACCATCGGCGGCGGCAACCTTGAAATGACCGCCGTCACCCGGGCCCGCGAGCTACTGGCCGAGGGCAATACTGAACCCGAAGTGCTCACATTGCGCCTTAACGATAAGGCACCGGCAAAATATGGACGGCAATGCTGTGGCGGAGAAGTGACCGTCTTCTTTGAACCACTGCCGGTGCCCACCACCGTCGCGGTTTTTGGGATCGGGAATATCGGTCTGGAACTGGCCCGGGTACTGGGCCGACAAGACATCGAATTACAACTGACCGACTCACGTCCCGACTACCTGGCCGAACTCGATCATCTTGAGCCCCCGGTGGCTCGAATTAAACGCAACTGCGCGGTAGCCGGCGAACAGGTAGTCAACGCATTACCTGCCGGCTCGCATGTGCTAATCATGACCCATGACCACGCCGAGGACCTGTTTCTTTGCGATGCCGCGCTACGCCACGGAGAACTGGGCTCTATCGGGCTGATCGGCTCCAACGCCAAATGGCAACGGTTCCGCAAAAATCTGATGGCCGAAGGCCACGAGGCCGAAACCGTCGACACCATCGACTGCCCCATCGGTCTGCCCGACCTGCCCGGCAAGGAGCCGGCATCAATCGCTGTCAGCGTCGCTGCCGGGCTGCTCCACCGGATGGCCTGAATTCACTTCGACTCACCCCCAAGGATACCCACACCATGTACATTTACCGTGCCCGAGTTTTCGATACACCCACCAATCCCTTTACCGGCGGGCAGCTGCGCTCAGACACTGATATTGCGCTGGTTGTCGACGACGGCAAGATCATCGCCCGCACCGATATCGGCACCGCTACCACAGCCCACCCCGATGCCGAAGTCATTGACCTACGCGATGGTATTCTCATCCCCGGCCTGATTGACACCCACGTGCATTACCCACAGATCCGGGCCATCGGCCATCTGGGCAAACCACTGCTGGAATGGCTCAATGAATGCGCACTACCCGAAGAAGAAAAACTCGTTGACGACGCCTACGCCCGCAACGTGGCCGATGAATTTCTCACCGGCCTCATTGGTTCGGGGACTACCTCAGCCATGGTCTTCGGCGCGCACTTCGCATCCGCCGTCGACATCCTGTTTGCTCGTGCCGCAGAACTCGGACTGCGCATGACCACCGGGCTGGTCACCAGTGACCGCAACTTACCTGAACCACTACTAACCACCGTGGATAGGTCGCTGAGCGAATCCCAGCAGCTCATCGATCGCTGGCATGGTCAGTCCAGGCTGCGCTATGCCGTCACACCGCGTTTCTCCCTATCTGCCGGTCCCGAACTGCTGGCCGCCGGTGGCCAGCTGGTCCGTGACAACCCAGGAATTTCAGTGACCTCGCACCTGAACGAAAACCATGACGAAATTGCCGGCGTCGCCCAGGTCCATCCGCAAGCACAGGATTATCTGGATACCTATGACAAGGCAGGATTATTGGACCGCAACACAATCCTGGCCCATAATGTTCATCCAAATGATCGAGAACTGGCACGAATGGCCGAAACCGGGGCCGCAGCAGCACACTGCCCGACGTCGAATTCAGCTCTGGCTAGCGGGTTCTTCCCGTTACGCCGACACATCGAAGCCGGCGTCAAGGTAGCACTGGGCACAGATGTGGGCGCCGGAAACGGTTTTAGCATGTTCAAAGAGGGCGTGCAGGCATACTTCATGCAACAGCTTGATCCAAACGGGGGACAACCACTGACCTCTGCCCACCTGCTGCATTTAGCCACCAAAGCCGGTGCCCAAGCCCTAGATCTTGACGATAAAGTCGGCGATCTGTCGGAGGGGAAGCGCTTCGATGCGGTTCTTGTGCGCCCCACAACGGGGCAACCACTGGATGTCGGTATCACCAATGCCGCAGACGACGAAGACGCGTTGGCCAAGCTCTTTGCTATGGGCACCCCGGCAGATATCGCTGGGGTCTGGATTGATGGACAACCGGTCAAATAAGCCCACATACACGGGGTGCCTTGGCACTTAGCGGGCGGATATCGCCTGTGCCAAGTGCTGCCCCGTGGGTGTATCGGCCTGGCACAATTGGTCCGGTCTGCCTTCAAAGATAATGCTGCCACCGGCTGATCCAGCACCCGGGCCCATATCGATCACCCAATCGGCTGCGGCCACAACGTCGAGATCATGTTCAATCACAATTACCGTCCTGCCGTGTTCGACCAGGGAATCCAATGCGGTAATCAGCCGATGCACATCGGCGATGTGCAAGCCGGTAGTCGGTTCGTCCAGCACATACACATCGGCAGGTTTGCCTAAGCTCGTTACCAGCTTGAGCCGTTGGCGCTCGCCGCCCGACAGCGTTGTCAGAGGTTGGCCCAGACGAAGGTAACCTAAACCCACGTCAACGAACCGCTGGGCAATCTTCGCCGCAGTCGTGATGTTAACCTCCTGAAAGTAGGCAACTGCGGCTTCGGCGGGTAAATCGAGCACATCGGCAATATTTTTGTCACCGAGCAAATAGCCGAGCACCTCGTGGTTGAATCGCCGTCCCTGACAGGCGCCGCACACCGCGGACTGGCCGAGCATGAACCCAAAATCCAAATAGATCACGCCGGCGCCTTTGCACTCGGGACAGGCACCAACCGAATTCGACGAAAATAGCCCGGGTTTGACTCGGTGGGCTTTAGCGAATGCTTTGCGGATGGCATCCAGAGCGCCTGAATAGGTTGCCGGATTAGAACGGCGTGAACCCCGAATCGGGGCCTGGTCGATGACCACCACATCGTCACGTTCTGCGAGCCCAGCGGCCAATAACGTAGATTTGCCAGAACCGGCCACCCCGGTGACAGCAGTGAGAACACCGGTTGGAATACTGACCGAAACGTTATGGACGTTATGCTGACTGACGTGTTCAAGGTGCAACGCGCCGGTGTGCTGGCGCAAAGCTTCCTTCACACCGCAACGGTGATCAAGACTATTACCGGTAATCGTGCCGGAAGCCCGCAGTCCGGCAACATCACCTTCGTAAACCACATCCCCGCCGTGGGTGCCAGCTCTGGGACCAAGATCAATGATGTGATCGGCAATTTCGATGACATCAGGATGATGTTCGACGACTAATACGGTATTGCCAGCATCGCGCAATTGGCAAAGCAGCTGATTCATCCGGACAATATCGGCCGGATGCAGACCGGCAGTGGGCTCATCGAAGACGTAGGTGACATCAGTTAGCGGCGAACCGAGCTGACGGATGAGTTTCACGCGCTGGGCTTCGCCACCAGACAACGTACCCGAGGGTCGGTCCAGGCTCAGATAGCCCAAACCAATGTCGACGAAACCCTCAAGTAAACGACGCAAGGTCAGCAGCAGAGGTTCTGCAGCAGGAACATTGAGATCGTTGATCCAAGCCAGGACTTCATCGGCCTGCCAGCCGGCCAATTTACCTATATTTATGCCATCGATGGTTACCGACCTGGCGGTTTCATTGAGCCGGGTGCCCTCACAGGCTGTGCACTTGGTGAAAACAATGGCACGATCTACGAATTTGCGAATATGAGGCTGCATCGCTTCGCGATCTTTGGCCAGCATGGACTTTCGAATCCGTGGGATGATGCCTTCGTAGGTCAGATTTGTGCCCTCGAATTGCACTTTCAACGGTTCGCGATAAAGCAGTAGATCGAGCTCAGCGTCGGTGTAGTCAATGATGGGTTTATGCAAGTCCAACCCGGCAGCCCTAAATAGCCGGCCGTACCACCCGTCCATGGAATAGCCGGGAACTTTTAGCCCACCATCGGCCAAGGAATATTCAGGGTTATAAAGCTCCTCAAGGGCAAAATCGGATATTGATCCGCGACCCTCACACACCGGACACATGCCACCACTGAGACTAAAATCGCGTTGTTCAACAACCGGTGTACTGCCTTTTTGCACGGTGATTTGTCCCGAGGCTTGCACCGAAGCCACATTAAAAGCAAATGCTTGTGGCCCACCAATGTGTGGGGTCCCAACCCGCGAATACAACAACCGCAGCAAAGCATGAACATCGGTGACCGTACCAACGGTTGAGCGCGGATTGGCTGGTAACGCCTCCTGGTCAATGGCGATCGTGGTGGTCAGTCCAGCCAAACGATCGACTTCAGGACGGGTCGTAGGAGGCATAAAACCCTGAACGAAAGTCGAGTATGTTTCGTTAACTAACCGTTGTGCTTCGGCAGCAATCGTGCTGAAAATCAGCGACGATTTGCCGGAACCAGACACCCCGGTGCATACGGTGAGTCGCCGTTTGGGAATGCTAACCTGCACATTATTTAGGTTATTTTCGCGTGCACCGAAGACGTGCAAAACATCAAAGGTATCGGCAGGATGAGGTGTGGCTGAAATCATGGTTCAAGCATAAAACGAACCAATCCTCTAGCACACCCGTACCAGTATGGGGAGTCAATCCCGATTAGTATTCGTTGTGGGCAGCGTGGCGGGCCGCGACCCAACCGAAAGTCATTGCTGCACCGACTTGGGTGCCGGCTCCTGGATATTCTGAAGCCATGACGGATTGGGCATCATTGCCTGCCGAGTACAGACCAGGGATAGCCTCGCCGCGTTGGTCAATCACCTGGGCATATTGGTTAGTCGAAATACCAAATACGGTGGCCAGCGGTGTCGGAACAACAGCGATCGCATAGAATGGGGCTTTATCCACCGGGCCAACGTTGGGATTGGGCGTATGCTCGGGGTCCCCAGCAGCAATACCAAATTCCAGTTCGCCCTTATGGAAGTCTTCATCGACTCCGGTGCGGGCAAAACCGTTATACCGGTTCACTGTTGCCCGCAGCCCGGCGGCATCCACGCCGATATCGTCGGCAAGCTCCTCAAGCGTGTTTCCCGCATGTAGGTAGCCGGAATCAATATATTTCTGTAATGCGGCTTTTGGAAGGTGCGGCATGGTGATCATTCCAAGACCGTATTTAGCTAACGTACGCGAATCGACGATCAACCACGCCGGTACTGTGCTAACGGTTTTATTGGTTTCATACATGGCCCGAACAAAGCGGTGATAGGACACTGATTCATCGACGAAGCGCTCACCGGCAGCATTGACGGCAATGACACCGGGTTTTCCACGATCCCAAATGTGCGGGAAGACCGCGGTAGAACCATCGGCACGCATCCCAATGGATGATGGAAACCACAGAGCATTTTCACCATTATCGTTGCCTACTTTCGCACCCACTGCTTGTGACAGCTTCATCGTGTCGCCAGTGGAACCCTCATTCGCACGGGAAAATTGCGGGGTGGGGGAGGGCAGGTATTTATCACGAAGCTCGGGTGACTGTGCAAAACCACCCGCTGCCAGGACAACGCCACGTCTAACCTTAATCCGGTATTCTTTGCCACCGTAACCGACGATTGCCCCGGTGATACGGCCAGTGGCGTCGTCGCGCACCAGTTTGCTGGTTTGAGCATTGAGCCACACCTCACCACCACGTCGCAGAGTCTCATAGTACATCCGCGCTGTCAGGGCATTACCCATAACCAGCCGGGTACCACGAGGGTTGGATAGTCGGTCGGCAGCCCACCGGGTGCCAAGTTTCAAAGCGGTGCCAACGGCTTTGGCCGTGGGGGCAGGCTTTTTAGAAAATAGGCCCAACAGAGTATTGACCTCAGGACGTCGTACCATCAGCTCGCCACCCATCAGCGCAAATTCTGGTACTGGACGACGTACATTTCGGAACCGTACCTTGCCTAGCTTGCGACCATCAAAAGGTGCTGGCTCTAGGGCTCGACCCGTTTTGCCTGTCTCTGGAAGTTCAGAGTGATAATCCACAACGGCAGGCGACCGTAAAAACTTCACGTCGAGGTTTTCCATGTACTTCAACATGTCCGGTCCGTTATCCACGTAGGCCATACGAAGTTTCTTATCGGCCTTATCCCCCACAACCGCGTCGAGGTAACGTTCCACCTTTTCGCGACTTTCGTCCACACCGTCTTCTTTTTGGAAGTGGTTATTAGGGACCCAGCAGGTGCCAGCGGAATAGGCAGTGGTTCCGCCAATGAAATCGGTTTTTTCCAGCGCCAATACCGAAAGGCCTTCAGCAGTACCGGTCAGGGCAGCAGAAAGGCCAGCAGCACCGGTGCCCAGCACCAGCAGATCAACCTCACGGTCCCAAGATGGTGTGGTGTTTTCATTCATTGTGGACAACCTCGATAACGACAAAGATCTTTCGTTCTTATCTTCGAGGCGTACATCACGAAAACCAAGTGTCATCCCATTGGTTGGGAAACCGATGACGATAACATGGGCGCTATGGCAAATTCTTCTCGAGGCGAGTCGGTCGTTCAACGGGTGTCACGGATTCTGCGGGTATTTGACGAAGAACACCAAATATTATCTGCAACCCAGGTCGCCCAACGAGCAGATCTTGCCATCTCCACTGCTCACCGGATGGTGCAATCCATGGTGGATGAAGGCTTGTTACTTCGCACACCGGATGGCAAATATCGGCTGGGACTGGTGCTGTGGGAACTAGCCCATCGTTCTACCGTGTATCAAAGCTTCTCGGCTGCGGCCCGGCCTTTCCTTGAAGGCGTACACCAGACATTGCGCAAGACTGTGTCGCTGGCCATTTTGGACCCAGCAGATGTATCCATCATTTACCTTGATCGGTTGGCGATCGGTCATGATGACACCGACGTGTCCTCGTTAGCCGGCCGGTTACCGGTGTTGTCTACCGCTCCGGGGCAAGTGATGTTGGCGTTTTCGCCACCGTATATTCAGGACCAATACCTGATCCGGGCCGATAAGGACCCGGGGGTGATTTCTCAGCAGCTGACTCGTACAGATCTTGAACAACGCCTGGCTCAGGTTAAACACGACGGATGGGCGCATGTTGCCGAGATCCTCAGTGCCGGATCCTCGGGTACAGCGGCCCCCATTTTTGGTCGGCGCAACCGGGTTGTCGGGGCGATGTCGGTGGTTCGGCCCATTGATGAAATCAACTTGAATGTGCAATTGCCAGTATTATTGGCCGCCGCACGAGGTCTCAGCCAGGTTATGGCACAGCAATCGGAACAACTCCAAGACTTCGCGCAATACTGAGTCCCCGGAGCCAAAAATCCCATTGGGTAGGAAGTGGCGCGCATTACAGTCAGAATCCTGCGAGAATCTCCACGAGTGCACATCATCAGCCGATAGACCGGGGTTTTTGTATGCCAGCTACACCGCATGCCAATTTGCGTATCGCTATCATTGGGACAGGAGCGATTTTTCGCAACCACCTTGAGGCCTATCGTGCACTAGAGAATGCAGAAATCGTCGCGGTGTGTGACGTCAACGCAGAACTGGCACAACACACCGCCAAAGAACATGGCATTCCGAGGGCCTTTACAAGCACTGCTGAGCTTTTTGCTGCTGCCGATGATCCCGCGGATCTGGGCCGTATCGATATTGTTTCAGTATGTACCCCGCACCCCACGCATGAGGCTATCGTCATTGAGGCAGCTGAAGCCGGCGTACATGTTTTGTGCGAGAAACCTTTGGCTATTTCCCCGGGGTCGTCTTTACGCATGGTCGATGCATGCCGGGCCAAAGGTGTGCAATTAGGCGTCTTATATCAACGACGATTCTGGCCGGCAGCCCAGCAGGTTAAGGCATTGATTACTGATGGCACCCTTGGTCAACCGATTCTCGGGCACGTCTCGGTGTTATTGCACCGCGAGTCCAGCTACTACTCAGCCACACCGTGGCGCGGTTCGTGGGAGACAGATGGGGGTGGCGTGCTGATGACCCAGGCCATCCACTACATCGATTTACTGCAGTGGTTTATGGGTGAGGTCACCGAAGTCTACGGGCACGTCAATACCTATGCGCACCACGAACACATGGAGACCGAAGACTCTGCGGTGGCCACACTGAAATTTGCCAGCGGGGCCATGGCCACCCTGCAGGCATCAACCGCTGTCACACCGGGGTTAGGCGTCCAAATCCGGATCACCGGTGAGACCGGGGCCAGCGTGCAACTTACCGAATTCCCTGAAGGCACCGCCGGTCGCGTTGATGTGAGAGGCGTAGACGATGCCATCGAAACTCAGCCAACCTGGCCGGCTCAAGCCCACCCAAATACAGCTTTATCAGAGATTAATGCCGCGCTGATCCCGTATCACAAACGGCAGGTGGCAGATTTCGTCAACGCCATTGCCACAGGCACCCAACCCGCCGTGACCGGTCACGAAGCCACCAAGTCCTTGCGCATTTTATTGGCAGTATATGAATCCTCCGAAACTGGAAAGCCGGTGAAGCCGTAACCATGACACAACACGCCCGCCCTCTGGGTCTGGCAGCACTATCATCATTGACCACCGAACCACCACAACTTATCGAGCTGGCAGCAGAGGCCGGTTTTGATTTCGTAGGTATCCGCGTCCGGCCGGTCACCGCTGACGAAACGGCGTTTAATCTGCAACCTGGTTCTCCAATGCTGGATGAAACCCTCGCTCGGATGGCTGATACGGGTATTGAAGTCAAAGACACCGAATTTTTGCTGCTGGATGGCAGCGATCAACGCCAGGCGTGGATACAAATGTTTGAGGCCGCTCAGGCCCTGGGCGCGGAATCTATGACGGTGGCCGTAGCCGATACCGAGCAGGCACGAGTCATCGATACCTTGGGACAAATGGTCGACGACGCCAAACCCTACGGCGTCACCCCGGCTTTAGAGGCCATTAGCTACCAGGCAGTCAACTCGTATCCACAAGCCGTCGACATTGCCGAACAAACCGGTGTGAGCGTACTTATTGACACCCTGCATGCGGCCCGTTTCGGTGCCACGCTACAAGATCTTCGAGATGCGGCCCCACTGGTGCCGATGATCCAGTTGTGTGATGCCACCACACAACAACCAACAACCCGTGAGGGGCTGGTCGAAGAGTCCCGCAGCGGCCGACTACCAGCCGGTGAAGGGGGAGTGGATTTAGCAGACATGGTGTCAGCCCTAGATTCAGGTCGGGGAACATTACCGGTGTTGCCGGTGTCGGTGGAGACCCCCAATAGTGCCATGCAGGCGTCCATGTCCCCGAAACAATGGGTACAACACTTATATGCCACCGCTTATAACCTGCTGGAACAGCTTGATACCACGGCAGGAACTCAACAGGATAAAGGAGCATTGTGACTACGTCTGTTCCAAACCTCATGCTGACCGGCACCGGTGTCTCCGGTGTCCAAATCCCACAGATTGGGCTGGGCACCTGGCCACTAACCGGTAAAGAATCCACCGACATGGTGGCCATGGCCATCGACAACGGTTACCGCCACATTGATACCGCCCAAAAATACGGCAATGAAGACGCCGTGGGTAAAGCAATCCGTCAAGCCTCAATACCACGCGACAAACTGTTTGTGACCACGAAACTGGTCAATGCATATTTTGGTGACGTTGCATCCGTGCGTGCCGGGATCGAACACAGCCTTAGCGAAACCGGTCTCGAGTACCTTGATTTGATGCTGATTCACTGGCCAAATCCGCAACTGGGCAATTACGTACAAACGTGTGCCTCGTTGGTAGAACTCGTCGATACCGGGCTGATTCGCGCCTGGGGCGTGTCCAATTTCAAACCCGCCCACCTTCAGGCAGTAGCGAATGCGGGACTTCAAATTCCCCTCAACCAAATCCAGATTGACCCATTAGCCGGCCAACCTGATTACCTGGCGGCCAATGCTGAACACAACATTATGGTTGGTGCTTATTCGCCCACCGGCCGTGATCTGAACCTGCAAGAATTTCCGGTGTTGCGCGATGCCGCACAACGCTACGGTAAAACTGAACACCAAATTGTGTTGCGCTGGCATGTCCAACAAGGACGCATCGTGGTGCCACGGTCGGCTAATGCGGGGCGTCAACAACAAAACCTTGAACTCTTCGATTTCGTTCTTACCGACGACGAGATCACCGCCATTAACGCATTAGACAACGGCTCACGTGCTCGGCTCGATGCCGATCAATACGGTCACTAAGCATTTCTAGGAAGGCAAGAACTTTGACTCAATCCGAACTTGGCGTCTACCACCTCGACGAATTGCCCGAACTACCGATCCAGCACACCGACGTGTTGGTTGTTGGGGGAGGGGCCGGCGGCTTCTCTGCAGCCACGACTGCCGCCTACCACGGACTGGATGTCATCCTGGCTGAACAGTCTGGCGCTTGTGGCGGTGCAACCTCGCGTTCCGGCGGCTGGGCCTGGACCCCAGGCACATCACTGGCCAAAGCCGAAGGTGTTGATGAAGACGTTGAAGAATTTCGCACCTACTTGCGCGGTGTGTTGGGCGAGTTGTACACAGAATCTGCCGCCGAAATGATTGATGCCTTTTTAGAAGCCGTACCTCACATGGTGGATTTCTTTCACTACCAAACCGCACTGCAATTCGTTACCGGGGCAAAAATTAACGACATCTACGGTGACCTACCTGGTGCCGGAACTGGTAATCGTTCAGTTGGTCCCAAACCCATTAACGCCCGCAAACTGTCTAAATCGGCGCTCAAAAAGCTCAACAACCAGTACTACCCGACCTCATTTTTGGGCATGGGCATCATGGCTGGACCGGATTTGCAGAATATCCTGTCCGCCTCGCAACTATCGCCAAAAGGTTGGGCGTACTCGGCTTCGCGGGTCATCCCGCACGTTTGGGATATGGCCACCCACCAGCGCAGTATGCAACTTGTCAACGGCACCGCTCTGATTGGACGGTTGATCCAATCGGCAGAAAATGTGGGCGTTGATATCCGTGTGAAAACCGAAGCCCAACACTTGATCGTCAACGATGACGGCCGCGTCGTCGGTGCGATAGTTGGTACCCCTGACGGCGGATGCATCATTCGTGCCAAACGCGGTGTTGTACTGGCTACCGGTGGATTCCCGGCCGATGTGGATCGTCGTCGTAAATATTTCCCCCATACCCCAAGTGGCAATGAACACTGGACACTGGCTCCAGAAGAAGCCGATGGTTCAGGGGCCGATATGGCTGCGGCTGCCGGTGGATATCTGGACACTGAGGTGTACTCTCCGGCTGCGTGGTGCCCGGTATCGCTGGTGCCGTATCCCAATAACAACACCGGGGTGTTTCCACACATCATGGACCGCGCCAAGCCAGGCTCAATCGGAGTACGTAAGGACGGTAAACGTTTCGTTAATGAAGCCAACGGTTATTTTGATTACGTTGACGGGATGATGAACGCCACCCAGGCTAACGAGCCGGTAGAAGCCTGGCAGATCGCTGATTCCACCTTTGTGCGCAAATATCCGTTGGGCTTTGCCAAACCCATCCCGATCCCACTGTTGCCTTATATCCGCAGCGGGTATCTGATCAAAGCCAAGACCTTAGAAGAACTTGCGTTGAAAACCGGTATCGACCCGGTACAGCTGGCCAAAACTGTTCAGGAATTTAACGCTAACGCCCGCCGTGGGGAGGACCCAGAATTCCAGCGCGGCGCCACCAACTTCAATCGTTACGGTGGCGACCCGAAAGTTGAACCAAACCCGAGTCTGGCGCCAATCGAAAAGGGCCCCTTTTATGCGGTGCATGTACGCCCCGGGTCGTTTGGTACCTTCGCAGGCATCGCTGCGGATACCAAAGCACGGGTCGTGTCTCGCGACGGACAACCAATTGCGGGGCTGTATACAGCCGGTAATGACATGGTGTCGATTATGCGTGGCAAGTATCCATCCGGTGGCGTTAATATCGGACCAGCGTTAACTTTCGGCTACATTGCCGGACGAGACCTAGCCGGGGTGACCGACTACGAAGTGACCACCACCGGCATCTAATGCGGTACTGCTGTTGGGCACGGTGAACAAGTGACCAACAGCAGACCGGTTGGTTTATTTTAGGCCGAGGAATTCTTGGATTGCTGGTAGCTCACGGCGCGCCTGAGCCAGACCGAGTTCATGGGCGGCATTGAGCTTAGCCACGTCGCGCTCGCCATTGGCCACCGGCATGACTTCAGGGATAAACAGGTAGGCTTTGCCCTGGGCCTGTAATTCAAAAAGATATTCCTTGGTCTGGTTATACCGCCACCACCTGGTCAATAAGGCATCGGCAACTGCCGGGTATTTCCGAAAATACCGCAAATAAAAGCGCGGAAATCGCTCCGGGTGTTTGCGATAGTCACACTCGCGCGTCAGGACAATCAGAAACCGCTCATAGCCGAGTTGTTCAGCAATGCTAATTGGTACCCCACCATCGGTACCTAGGGCACCATCAACGTAAGTCCGGCCATCAATTTCTACAGGTGGCATGATAATGGGCATAGTGGAAGAAGCTCGGACTCGGCGCATCAAATCCGGCATGGTTGGGGTATCTTCGTTGCCCCACCACACTGTTTCGCCGGAAAAAATATCGAAGCCACCAACACGAAACTGTGCTGGATTGCTATGAAACGTTGGCCAATCAAACTCCAAGGGCATTCCTTGGTGGCCGGCGTGCTCGTAAATATATTCGGCGTGAAATAAGCCCTTGCCGCGTAAAAACGTGCGCCAATCTCCAAAATTCGGATCGGCAGCGAAATCCGTGAATGACTTCCGCGCTCGTGGGCCATCATTGGAAAGATAATTGGCGGTATTGGAAGCACCTGCCGAAATACCGGCAACAAATGGTGCGTGAATCCCGGCTTCCAATAGGGCCACCACCATGCCCGAAGTATAGGAGGCTCGCATGCCGCCGCCCTCGAATAACAGCGCAGTTTGATTCAGCAGACTCGTTTGCTCCATCCCTACAGCTTAGAACACCAAGACCACCATGCTAGGGCTGATGTCGTGTCCCCTAGTGTCCTAGAGAAAGTGAAATAAATTGACAGCACCACATTCAACCAAAACATCCGAATACCCTGCAGACGCTCTAGCATTGATTACTGGCGGTAATGGAGGAATCGGCGCGGCATGTGCTGATATTTTGCGCGAACGAGGGGTACAGGTGCTCACGGTTGATATGACACCGGGAGCAGATTTTCAATGCGACATTACCGACGAAGCACAAGTCGCCAATATGCTCAACGATATACAGTCCAGAGGACAGGTGGTAAATATTGTTGTGAATTCCGCTGGGGTTCAGGGACCAGAAACGACGTTGGCTGAGACAACTTATGAGCAGTGGCAAAATACTTTTCGAGTCAATGTCGACGGTAGCTTTTTGATATGTAAGTATTTTGGTCCTGACATGGTCGCTAGCGGTTGGGGACGAATAGTGAACTTGGCTAGCATCGCCGGAAAAGAGGGTAACGCATACCAGTCCGCCTATTCAGCTTCTAAAGCTGCGACGATTGGCATGACAAAGTCATTAGCGAAAGAGCTGGCCAGCGATGGCATACTAGTTAATGCGGTTGCTCCGGCCATTATTTCTACAGCCTTGAACCAACAGATGGATCCACGTACTCACCGACGCTTGATGCAGCGCATCCCGATGGGACGCGCGGGTACGCCACGTGAAGTCGCCGAGCTTATCGCCTGGTTATCCTCCCGTCGATGCAGCTATTCGACCGGAGCTGTGTATGACCTATCAGGTGGCCGGGCCACCTATTAGTTAGGGACGTGACATGATGGTGTGGCCTTACTGAGAAAACCTACGCAATATCACAATAAAGGGAAAGCGCGATATGGAAATCCGGTGGTTGGAAGCATTTATCGCGGTAGCCGAAGAATTGCACTTCGGTAACGCAGCGATACGATTGCGCATGGCGCAATCTCCACTGAGTCAAGTGATCCGCAAACTCGAACGCTCGTTGGGAACGAAACTTTTTATTCGCAGCACCCGTTCGGTTGAACTCACTGCGGCAGGGCACTCCTTTTTGCCGCATGCTAGAGCAGTGCTTGAAGAAGTGGAACTGGCCCAGCGTTCGGTGAAAGATCCAGACGGTAAGGTCTATGGAAAACTGACATTTGGGTTCACTGGTGTGCTCAACCATCGTGCCCTACTAAAGTTTACTCGCGCAGTCAGGGACACGTATCCGCAAATTGAGCTATCACTGGTAGGGCGCGTGATGACTCAAGATGCCATTGCCCAGTTGGACGCCGGAACCTTGGATCTGGCGTTTGTGGGTCTGCCTACGGAATCGACTCGTACCGAAACTCGCTTACTATTTCGGGAACGCTTCGGCATGGTCGTACCTATTGAACATCCGTTGGCACACGCCGACCATCCGGAACTATCTATGTTCGCCGAGGATCCTTTTATTACTCCTCCAATTGGTGCAGGATCGGTGCTCTATGACGACACCATGCGGGCCTGTGCTGAAGCCGGTTTTCAGCCCTTCATTTCACAGCAGATCACCGACCCGTATATGGGTATGATGCTTGTGGCAGCGGGGGTGGGGGTGGCCTACCTGCCAGACGGAGTCAAACCGGTTGTGCCTCCCGGAACGACATTCGTGTCTCTGGGAGGCGATCCGGTGTACATGAACCACGGTTTGGCGTGGTCGAAGCGGGGTGGTTCTGTTGCGCGCGATGCATTTTTGGAAATTGCGAGCGAGGTTCTGGAAGACCATATTATGTAGATTTTTCTCTTAGTTTTAGACTAACTAAGTCGTGGACAAACTTGGTGTGTTCCGCCACACTAAGTAGTGATCTCCATTAAGGAGCACTGAAAGGACCACCACCATGACTTCCAACATCACATCTTCTCAGGCATCACATGGCGCACATGCACGTGGAGTAGACCCCCGTGTACGCAACGCAACAACTGTCACTCCGCAGGCAAAACGCGCAGCAATGTCAGGCTTCCTAGGCAGTGCGCTGGAGTACTACGATTTTTTCATTTACGGTTCTGCAGCAGCGCTGGTGTTCTCACATATTTTCTTTCCCGGTGACGGCGTAAACTCGTTGCTGCTGTCGATCTCTACACTTGGCGTCGCCTACGTAGCCCGTCCTCTTGGCGCAGTCATGTGGGGCCACCTTGGAGATCGTTTTGGTCGTAAGAAAACTCTGATGGCTGTGCTGCTGCTGATGGGGGTGGCTACTTTCTTGATCGGTATTCTGCCAACCTATGAACAGGTTGGAGTGTTGGCTCCGATCATGCTCGTCTTTCTACGGTTGTGCCAGGGGCTTAGTGCCGGCGGTGAATCTCCTGGAGCCGCCTCGCTATCTGTTGAGCATGCACCCGAATATCGTCGGTCCTTTTTTGCTAGCTTCACCGCATCAGGCATCATGCTCGGCATTGTGTTGGCAACACTCGTATTCATTCCGGTGGCTATGCTGCCAGACGACAAGCTCTTTAGCTGGGGCTGGCGAGTACCCTTCCTGATCAGTGTCATCCTAACCATCTTTGCAATTTGGATGCGCCGCAACCTGGAAGAGCCAGAGGCCTTTGAAGAAGTCAAAGAAGAAGAGCAAAAACCAGAAATCCCAGTGGTAGCCTTATTCCGCGATAACCTGGCACCACTAATCCGGGTGACCTGCTCGTCAACCTTTGCCATGATTAACACTATGGTTAACGTCTTTGCGCTCTCATTTGCTGTTGAACACAGCGGCGTTGAACGTACAACCATGTTGGCAGCGATTGCCGTATCCAATTTCGCTGCTGTTATTACTCAGCCGCTCTACGGCCTGCTGGCCGATAAGATTGGCCGCAAACCAGTATTTGTTGGCGGAGCTGCTGGTTCCGGCATCATGATGTTCGTCTTTTTGTGGTCCATTAGCACCGGAAACACTGTTTTGATCTTCATCTCTTCGATCGTGATGATGGGCGGCCTATACGCCGCCGCAAACGGCATCTACTTTGCCGCATTCCCAGAGCAATTTCCGGCAAAGGTTCGCTATTCCGGTATGGCCATTGGACTGATGCTCGGCCTGCTGGTTTCTGGTTTTACCCCGGCCATTGGCACCATGCTTACCGGTGGCGACTCAAGTAACTGGATACCGGTTGCTATCATGTGTGCGATCTTTACCTTCGGTTCCGCCATTGCTTTTATGACCGGCCCGGAAACCTATCGCACCCCAACCTCCGAACTAGGCAAGGCTGTGAAGACCAAATGAGCCCACAAAGATACCGCATCGGACTCATCGGGGAACATATTGCAACATCGCTATCGCCGATGATCCACAGCGCCGAAGCTAAAGCTCAAGGCTTAGATGACTTTCACTACGATCTCATCGATTTGGCAGGCCACCTGGATGCTGAAGATCAACTCGGCCCCATCATTCACCAACAGGCCGCAGGGGACTTCACCGGGTTCAACGTGACACACCCGCATAAACAACACGTGATCGCTCACCTTGATGGTCTGTCTAACACTGCCCGAAAGTTGGGCGCCGTCAATAATATTATCCACACCGCAGCAGGCTGGATCGGCCACAATACAGACCACAGTGGGTTCCTTGCCGGATTGCACAATATGCTGCCCGCGGATGCACCGCGCCACACTGCTGTACTTTTCGGAGCCGGCGGTGCAGGTGCCGCTGTGGCCAGTGCGCTATTAGACTACGGCGTGCAACGTTTGTATGTAGTCGATCCGCAGCCGGTGCAACGCGACGGGCTGTATTCCCAACTGGTTGACATACTGTCCGAGGGGGTTGAGCTGCACACCGGCGAGCCAAACATGGCCCAGGCCTGGGTTCCAACGGCAGACGCTGTCGTCAACGCAACACCGATCGGTATGGAACACTTACCGGGCACCCCGTTTGCGCTCCAACTGCTCAATTCTAGACAGTGGGTTGCTGACGTCATCTACCGCCCGGTCGAAACGCAGCTGCTCAACCACGCGCAGTCATTAGGTTGCCACACTGTTAATGGGACCGCGATGTTGGTGGAGCAGGCCGCTGATACATTTGAACTCCAAACCGGGTTGACAGCCAACCGAGAGCGCATGCGCGCTGGTCTACAGCATGCCTTAGCCGCATAATAATAGGCCAGGTTTCTTGGGCGAAAGGGATCGTACGATGGCCAACTCGCGGTCGGGTGAATCGGTCGTTGACCGCATCATCAAAGTACTTAGCGCATTTGAACGCGCCAAACCGCGACTTACCGTCAGCGCTCTCGCTCGTGAGACCGGTCTGCCGAACTCCACTGTCCATCGACTCGCCACCGAATTATGCGACGTAGGTTTCCTTGACCGCGATGCACAAGGCAAAGTCGGTATCGGAATGCGCATGTGGGAACTAGCTGCCCGCTCCAATCCGCTCGAAGAGTTTCGCCAACGTGGCCGCCCTGTGCTCGAAGGCATCCAAGAGGCGCTTCGCCACGATGTCTCCCTCTCGGTCCCGACCTACGAGGATTTCACGGTGCTCTATGTTGAACGCTTCGATAAACATGGCACTGTCAACAATAATCTGGCCAACGTTGCAAAGCGGCTAGATATGCATTGCACTTCGGCTGGATTAGCCATGTTGGCCAACGCCGAGCATCACGTGCTTGAGCAATTTTTGACTGGTCCCATCCCACAGTGCACCCCGCGCACCATAACCTGTCCGGAGCAGCTGCGAGCCCAATTCGCTGAAATTCGTGAGCGTGGGTTTTCTCGTCTCGCCGGGGATCTGGTGGCCGAAAACGTTGGGTACTCGGTGCCCGTTAACGGCCAGGCCAATAAAGTTATCGGAGCCATCACTGTTGTCTGCGCCCAAACCGAGGACAATCCGCAACTGATAGTCCCGGTGCTGGCAGCTGCTGGCCGCTCATTGTCTCGCCTGATGGGATCCGGTCACCGACCATATTCTGCGCGAAACTGGTCGACTCTGAAGTAGTTGCCCATTCAATGGGCAATCATGTGCGCCCGATTGTGTGCCTTCCTACAGTGGACAATAGATCGCATGTTACTGCGGTCACCACTACAGTCAGGAGAACTCCCATGAATATCTATGCCGTCAACTATGTCTATGACGACACTAGTGCAGCGGGACGAGATGAAATTCGCCCGGTCCACGTCGAATTTTTACAAGACTGCTTCGACAAAGGCCGTCTACTGGTCTCCGGTCCGGTCGATGACGGCGCAGGCGCCTTGTTGATCATCACTGGTCAAGACGAAGCTGACGTTTTGAAGCTGATGGATAATGACCCATTTGCCAAAAACGAACTTATTACCGAACGTACCATCCGCAAATGGGGTGTGGTATTCGGCAAAGATAAACTCACAGCAACCGGTAAGTAAGGCAACCAGGCATGCTTCGCGCACATACCGTAGCTCGCCACCAAATCGAGCTCAAAGAAGAACCAGAACCCGTCCTACAACCTGGTCACGCATTAGTCCGTGTACACCATGTGGCACTATGTGGCACAGATTTTGCGATCTGGGATGATAACTATCTCACCGAGTTACCCCTCGTGCAAGGTCATGAATTCACCGGCGTCATCGAAGCGATCGACTCCAAGGCATCAGACCTTACCGTAGGCACCCCGGTCGCTATCAGTCCTATGGTCTATTGTGGTACCTGCGGTCCATGTCGTGCCGGCCGCTACAACGTGTGCGAAACCATTTCATGTCTTGGTTGTTATCAGGACGGGGCACTTGCTGAACTGATCTGTCTGCCGGTGGAAAAGCTACATCCAATACCTATAAACATGCCGTTGCGACTCGGCGCTCTGGGGGAACCCGGCTCGATCGCCATGCAGGCTGTCAAACGTGGTACTCCAGTGGACGGTGAAACCGCACTGGTTTTGGGCTGCGGTCCAATTGGATTGTTAGCCACACTGTTTCTTACTGATCACGGCGTCAATGTCGTGGCCGCTGATCTGGACGAACACCGCATGATGCTGGCACGCAAATTCGGTGCCGTAGCAACCATTTCCGCCGGTGTTGACCCGTTTCCTAGCCCGGAGGACACCAAAGTGCTGGCCGAAGCGTGCCAAATGGCTGGGCCAACCCTGGTTATTGAAGCCACCGGTGTTCCAGTGAGCCTAGCTAATGCAGTGCGGCTGGCGGCACCAACCGCCCGCGTCGTCCAGGTGGGTATTTCTGATACCACCGCTGCACTATCACTGCGCGATATCCCCTTTAAGGAACTCGATATCCGAGGCAGCCGCAACTCACTGAATCTCATCCCAGAGGCGCTGGAGATGTTGGCCAAACACCAGGACCTGGCCGCAGAGCTCATCACCCACGATTTCGAGTTCGCCCAGTTGCCCAAGGCTTTTGAAACCATGGGGGATCGCAACGCCCAGGTCGGCAAGATCGTCATCGATCTTCCCGCAGCCAACGCACCAGATTCCACCGCCCAGCTTCAAGAGGTTCACCCCGCATGACCACCCACAATACTTTCGCCACAGTCGACCAACTTGATGAGAACTACGATGTCATCGTTATGGGATCCGGCGCATCCGGACTTACCGCTGCAGTACGTGCCGCAGCCGATGGGCTACGCGTACTGGTCGTTGAAAAGGCCGCCAAACTCGGAGGAACATCGGCTGCCGGCGGCGGTGTCATCTGGGCGCCAGCCAATCACCTGGGGGCGCAAGCCGGGTATGCCGACTGCGCAGAAGCCGGCATCCAGTATCTAACGGCGGCAGCCGGAGAAATTATGTCTCCAGACGACATTAGTTGGTATGTGCGCACGAGTCGTCAGGCCGTGGAATTTCTTGATCACCACACCCGCGTGGAATTAGTGCCACTGAGCCGCCCCGATTACCATATGGAGTGGCCCGGGGCCGCAGCCGGTGGCCGTAGCCTCGATAATGCAGCGTTTCGCGCCGACGATTACCCGGAAATCGCAGAGGTGCTGCGTCAACCCACCTACTTTCCACTATTGACCATGGTAGAGCGTGATGACCTCAACGGCAGGGCCCCTGATCCTCAACTTCTTAAAGAGCGCGCCAACCAGGGTGTTCGCACCATGGGCGGTGCACTTGTTGCAGCGCTAGCCGCCACCGCCCTGGATGCCGGAGTGCATATTGCTCTGGACGCCTCCGTCACGAACCTGCGTCGTGGCAAAACGTGGCAGGCTGTTATCAGCGACACCACCGTAGTGACAACGTCCGCCATCGTCATTGCCTCGGGCGGATTCGATTACAATAAGCGCTTGCGCGAGACATTCTTGCCAATGGACATCACCCCGATCGGTGCACCATCCAATGAAGGCGACGGATTAGAACTGGGGATGGCTGTCGGCGCCAGCCTGCAAGATATGAACGCAATATGGGGTGTGCCTATTATTAACGCCGCCGGACAACTATATGACGGCAAACCAACCGGCCGCATGGGTAACGTGGAAATGACTCTGCCAGGCTCAATTACCGTCAATGCTGCAGGACGACGTTTTGTCAATGAAGCGCTGAACTACCATGACGCTGCCAGGGTTTTTGTCAACATCGACCCGCACACCGGTAAGGCTCAGAATAACCCGGCATGGCTGGTCTATGACCACAACTATATGAACAAATACCCGGTGGCCGGCTCTACCCCGGGTAAAGCACCAGACTGGATGCTACAGGCCGAAACTTTGGAAGAGCTAGCACAGTTGGCCGGTATAGACGGTGAGCAACTAGCTAGGACCGTGGAGAGATTCAACGCCGATGCCCGAAGGGGTGTAGATACTGAGTTTGGTCGGGGTTCCTCTGAACAAGATCGCCATCTCGGGGATGCTTCAGTTACACCGAACCCCTGCCTGGCACCGTTAGAAACTGGCCCCTACTATGCAGTTCCACTGCATGCTGGCGCCCTGGGCACCAGTGGTGGACTGGCGACTAACCACGATGGTCAGGTATTGGATCGCAACCAGCAACCCATTGCTGGACTATATGCTGCGGGCAATGTTTCCGGCGGGGTCTTCCGGAATACCTATCCGGGTGGCGGGGCCACCTTGGGGTCAGGCGTGACAAGAGCATATGCCGCCGCAAGCCACATTGCTACTGTATTGGCGACGACTGCTATGCGCCGGTAAAGCCTGGCAGAGAATCGGAGCAGCCCGTAGACGGCTGTCTCTATTGGCGCATATCATACCAGCAAGGATGTTACAGCCCAGAAGTACCCAGCAGCCTTGGGCAGGACCTTTTTCAGGCACCAATCTACCAGTGGGGCCACCGGCCGCACTGCTGCATCTGGTGCTTTTGATCGTGCTTGTTGCTGGCCTCGTCACCTATGTACCGTCGGCCACAGCTGCCCCGGCAATGAGTGTGGACGACGAATTGGCGTCGTTTGTTGATGAATACCGCAAGACCCAGGGATTGCCGGGGATCTCATATACAGTCCTTGATGACGGTGAAGTCACGGCAAGCGGCGGGAGCGGTACCCTGCAAGCGGATACGCCTGTGCCGATCGCATCGGTGTCTAAGCCTTTCACCGCCTTCGCCGTACTACAGCTCGTCGACGATGGAGATATCCGTCTTGATGATCCGGTCACGAGCGTATTGCCAGAATTCTCCGTGGGCGGCACCGACCCGGACGCGATTACCATCCGAATGCTACTGTCCCACACCTCTGGGCTTCCGCAGCCGACTATCTTGCCCGAAACTGGCTCGTATACCCAGAGTGTGGCCAACATCGCTGACCTCTCGGTAGTAAGCGCACCCGGTACGACCCATACTTACAGCAACTTGAACTATCGCACACTAGCGCGCTTGGTCGAAGTCGTCACCGGTACACCGTTTGATCAGTATCTGGAGGAGAAGATATTCACGCCGCTGGGAATGGACGACACTACTTCGGTGATCTCCACCCGTGAGTCGGAAGTATTCGACAAAGGGCATGTAACCGCATATGGGACAGCGATCCCGCTGCGAGCGATGGCCTCCGATGTCGGCGGCGCCGGTGGCATGGTCAGTACAGCCGAAGATCTTGCGGCGTTTCTAGCAATGATCCAACGCGGAGGCGTCACCGCTGACGGCAGTCGGCTACTGTCAGCTGACCTAGTGCAAGAAGCGATGACTAAGCAGGAAAAAGCCGGAACATATGGTCTTGGTTGGCAGCACACATCAACTGCTCATCCCCAGCGGGTCGGCCATGACGGTGTGTTGAGACGCACGAGTTCGCGGATCGACGTCGTTCCGTCGAACGGAACCGCGACTGTGGTGCTATTGGACAGCTACACGCCGGCCTACTTGCATCCATTCACAGTAAGTACCGGTTTAGTAGATATTGCTCGAGGTGAGACCCCGCAAGTTCCCGCCCCGGTAGCCACCTATATTGACCTCGGGCTATTGGTCATTACGCTAGTCGTAATCGCTTTGGCGGTTCGCGGCGTGCTGCGATCTCGTCTATGGGCCGAACGACGGCGCCAGAAGCGCCCGTGGCGGCGTATAGTGCGGTTCGTTCCGTTGACGGTTATGCCGGTTGCCGCCATATTCCTGTTCCTAGTGCTCACCATCGGCCCGAATAGTCCTGCGACACCGGTCGATGTATTTGGATTGTGGCCCGCTGCAACGATTTTGTTGCTTGTCGATGCGATAGCCAGTGTGGTGGTTGGCATCGCGCGTCTGCTCCGGCTACGTGCTGCTGCGATACGATCGCGTGCAAGCAGTTGAAATACGGTGGATTTAGGGGTCCAAATGCAAGTTTTTGCCTTGCCAACGATCACGTAACCACCTGTCATGTGAGGCGATGACTATAGCGCCAGGGTAGTGGTTGATTGATGCTTCCAGCTCGGTGACCAAAAGTAACGACAAGTGGTTGGTGGGTTCATCAAGCAGCAGTACGTCTGGCGGGTCGGCCAGGACAATAGCCAGTGTTAGCCGACGACGTTGTCCTGTGCTCAGGTCTTCAACTGGCCGCTGTTCTTCTCGTGGCGCTAATAGACCGAATGTTGCAAGCGGGGTTTGCTCGGCTACCGTAACCCCAACGGCCTGCTGATAGATTTCCTGTGGGGTTCGGCCAGCGACGCTACCGAAATCGCTTTCTTGAGCCAGTAAGCCGATGCTTACCCCCTCGCGATACGAAACCTGGCCCTGGCTGGGTTGTAACTGACCGGCTACTAGGTTCAAGAGTGTAGATTTTCCCGCCCCATTTGGTCCGGTAATTAGTAGTTTGTCTCTGGCGGTAATGGCCAACGATATTGGCTTCAACCGGTTTTCCATCGCTACCTGCTCGGCTCGGACCAGTTGCTCATCCTGGCTATAGGCAAGTGGGGTATCGTGTGCTGCAGCCAGGCCTTGAAAGGTCAATTGTCGTGGCGGTTTTACTATCTGACGCTGTTCTAATTCAGCCAGACGTGACCTGGCATCATTGACCCGACGAGCCACAACCCTGGCGTTCCGGTCGGCATAGAATTTCTGCGCCATTCTGACTTCGGTACGAGGTTTCCAATTGGTGTGGCCCACGACCTGATGCTGGTTAACTGCTGCTCGAAGACGTCGTAGTTCAGCTTGTTCGTCGTCGTACTGTTGCTTCCATCGTTGTCGGGCCTCGCGTCTGAACAGTAAGTAATCGGAGTAGGTTCCCGTAAACCGTGTCACTCCATTAGTTGCCAGGTCATCTTCGGCCTCATCTAGCGTACGGGGCCGGGGTGCAGGGTCCAGGTCCAGTAGGGAAACGATCGTCTGATCTAGAAAAGCCCGGTCGTGGCTGACCACCAATACGGGACCGTGCCATCCCGACACCACTTTGCTCAAGTAGTTAACGCCTTTATCATCCAGGTGGTTGGTGGGCTCATCTAACAGTAGGACTTCGGGTGCAGTCAGTAATAAACTGGCCAACGCTAATCGGGCCACTTGGCCTCCAGATAATTGGTCCAGCCTGGTTTCTCTGGCTATACCAGCTAGCCCTAAACCATCGATGGTTTGTTCAATACGGGCATCAGTATCCCATGCGCCCAGGCGCTCTGCTTCTTCCAGGGCGGCAGCATAGTCATCAATGATCTTTTGGTGATGTGGCGATTCCGCGAGGGCTTGAGCGGCAACGCCGACCTGGTGAGTAGCGGCACGCAAATGGGCAACGGAGTTTTCTAGTACCTGATGAATAGATGTGGTGTTGGGAAACGGCGGTTGTTGATGCAGTAAACCTACCGTCAATCCGTTACCAGCGGGCTGGAATGTTTCGATATTTCCGGCGTCGGCTGATAACTCACCGGCGATAATACGCAGCAGCGTGGTTTTACCGGAGCCATTTTCTCCGATGATGCCCACACGATCATCATGTGGCACCGCAAATGAAATGTCGGTAAAAACTCGACGATTGGGAAATGATTTAGAAAGACCGTCGATACGAAGATGTGCAGAAGAAAGTTTAGACAAAATGATCCTTGAAGCGGTTCGGACCTCGCCGGGCAGCAGCCTCAGACGCAAGGAGGAAAAGGATCAATTCTTCATGATGGCAACATTAATACCTATCGACGCCAAAACTCAAGCTCGTACGCCGATGCTATGGCTGGTTTTTGGTTCCGATTGCATCTTCGACCGCTTGTTGAAAACCTTGGGCGATATCCGCCAAGTCACCGAAATGAAGCGTAGAAAATCCTGGCCGAATATGTCGAGACCTTCGGTGACAAGGTCGGGGAGACATAGTCGAAGCTGGTGCGCACTAAGTGGATTTGCGCCAGCTCTTACCGCGCGGCCGTAGGTTTTCTAACTGTCCCAGATCAGGATTATCGACTTCAACTACTGCTAGTGCTCACTGGTGACGGGACAATACCTCACGTTATGGGACGTTGGATGAGAACTGGCTGGTCTTACCAAGCTCCGATTTGCGTCGTTTCGTCATTTCGCGCAGTGGCGGGAAGAGCAGGGCAGCAGCGGAGATAATGAACAAGATCATAGCGATTGGGCTTTGCAAGAATGCTTCCCAACCCCCACCGATGAGTGTTCGACGTAAGTTCGATTCCGCAAGTGGCCCCAGGATTAACCCCAGTACGGTTGGTCCTGCGGGGAAACCGAAACGTAGCATGAATAAACCGATGAGTCCCATGATGAGCATGATGGCAACATCAAAAACTGAATTATTGATCGAGTATGTGCCGACCATACAGAACAGCAAGATAATGATCCATAAGTAGGCATTATTCAGCTCTAATAATTTAACCATGGATTTCATACGAATCAGCGATAGCGCTAATGACAGCACTGTGGCTATCGCTAAGATAGCCACTAGCGAGTACACCATCGATGGGTTGGAAGCGAATAATCCCGGACCGGGTTGAATACCCCAGATCATCATGGAACCGATCAGTACCGCCATTACCGAGTCACCGGGGATACCTAAGGCCATGGTGGTTGTCACCGAACCGCCCAGCGTGGTCGTAGTTGAGGTATCACCAGCCATGAGTCCTTTAAGTGATCCTTTCCCGAACTGTTCCTTCTCCTTGGACAGTCGACGGGCATTATCCCAACCAATGATGCCTGAAATGTCGCCCCCAACGGCGGGCACCAAACCGATGACGGACCCGGTTGCTGCCCCAACGATCGTCGGTTTAACTAATGTTCGAGACGTTTTGCGGTCCGGAAGCCACTGGCCTAATTGAGCGATCGGCTTACGCTGGCTGACATCCTGGTTATGGGTCACCATCTGGTTCAGTACTTCTGCAACACCAAACACGCCGATAATCACGGGAATGAATGGCACACCGGAGTTTAATTCCAGAATATCCATTGTGAATCGTGCGTCGCCGGAAACCGGATCACGACCGATTGCAGCCAAAAACAGTCCGAAACATCCGGCGATTAGTCCTTTAATAATGCGCCCTGAAGATACACCGACCATCATGGTTAGCCCGAACACTACCAGTGCAAATAACTCTGCTGGTCCAAATTCCCGGGCAAATCGCGCCAAGGGCATGGCGATGACGGCAAGCAGAATAATGCCAACGAACATGCCAATGGCGGAGCCAAAGGCCGACACCGTCATGGCCAGGCCTGCTTTACCCTGTTTGGCCAGCGGGTAGCCATCAAAAGTGGTCGAAATTGAAGCCGGCGTTCCCGGGGTGTTAATCAAGATTGCCGGAACGCGGTCACCGAACTGTGCGGCAACGTAAATAGTCAACAAAACGGACATACCCTGCATTGGGTCCAGGGTGAGCGTGAAACCCGAGGCTAACGCCACTGCCATGGTAGCTGTTACACCGGGGAATGCACCGACGAGCATGCCTATTAGCATTCCCAATCCAATGTACAGTAGCGTGTCGGCCTGCAGAATTACGCTAAACCCATCAAGCATCGCATTAGCGGTGAAGATGGATGAGCTCATGAATTCAATAATCTGTGTCATAACCTAATGCATGCTTCCTCAGCCGAGCGGAACCCGAAGTAATACCACAAACAACACGTGCAAGATTGCTGCGATAATGGCGGGAAAGACGAGTAGTAGTTTCCATTGGCGAAACCCAAACAGCAAGAGCAGCAGTACCACGCTAATAAATGTGGTCAGCCACAGCTGCAATACGTTGAATGAGGCCAAGTAGCCGATGAGCACGGTAAATGTGACGATGAGTCGGCTAACACCCCAACCAGTGATTGGATCTGGAAGATCTTTTGGCTTGCGATCCGGTACGACATTGGTGGTCACCAACAACACACTAAGTGCTATGAGGGCCCATGCCAGAAGGGTTGGCCAAAATCGTGGACCAAGTTCCGCCGTCTCGCGATCGATGACGTTTTGTGTCGCAAATAAGATCACCACACCGCCGCATAACGATACGACAACCGAGATGAACTCACGTATTCGTGTACCGCGACTATGTGGCTCAGTACCTGATGGCTCACCTTCTGCTGCCTTAGTAATGTCTGCCTGTAACGCATTTCTATCTGCCATGATGTCTCACCTGTTTGGACCTACTCACCCTGAGCAAGTTCGATCCACTGGCCGTGACGTTCGTCTTCTTGCTGGATAAATTCATCAAATTCCTCAGGTGAAGTGCCGACCGGAATCAAATTCGAAGATTCAATCGTCTCCTTGTATTCGTCTTGTTCAGTTGCTTCCTGAATAGCAGAGGACAGTGTGTCGACGACGTCATCAGGGGTACCTTCCGGCACCACAAGACCCGTAAACGATGCGTTTTGTAGATCGATGCCGAGTTCTTTGGCGGTTGGGACATCCGGCAAATCATCCAGGCGTTCTTCGGCAAGTACCGCTAAGTACCGCATGTCGCCCCCATCCACTTGGGCTTTTTGAGAACCGACAGCGTCGATGGAAAAGTCGACGTCACCGGCAGCGGCAGCTTCGATAGATGGGGCCGACCCATCGAATGGAACATTAACCAGCTCGATATCAGCTTGTTCCTGGAGGCCTTGGGCTGGATTGTCCCAAACAGACCCCACCCCCGGTGAAGAATAGGTTACTTCGCCCGGTCGGTCTTTAGCGTCTTCGACTAGGTCATCAAACGTTTCATAGGGACTGTCCTCCCGGACGGCGATAGCTCCCGGTCCAGAGATAATCTGCGACAAAAACTCGTAATCGGCAGGATCAATGTCGTAGTCCAAATACTGGAGCGTGACGATTTCTGCACCAACCATCACCATGTTGTAACCATCTGGGTCCTGTTCTTTCAGCCAGTTGTAGCCAACTGATCCATTAGCACCGGGACGGTTTTCAACTATGACATTGACCCCCAATTCGTCTTCTAAGAGTGGGGCAAGTGTTCTGGCTGACAAGTCTCCGGAACCGCCAGCTTCCCAGGGTACAACGAGACGAATATCTTCATTGGGAAAGTCATCTCCCTCAGCACCCCCGCCAGCATTTGTGGCACAGCCGGTGAACAGTAAACCAGCGGTTGTTGTCAGAGCGATGGCCTGTTTAATTCGTAGAAATTTCCCAAATTTGCGGTCGCGGCCTAACATGTGGGTCCCCTTGGTATGAATAGATGAGATGACGAACAGAATGTGATGCATTCTTTTTAGTGATTATTGACAGTAACAATGGTCTGTGGTTATTGCCACGAAATTGCCAAAAATTGCCAACTCGTTACACTGTACCCATATAGGATTGGCCGAGCTTCCCACAGACACATGGGTGAAAGGGGGCCCGCTTGAGCAGCACATCGAACGCTAAGCGAGTGACACTCAAAGAGGTTGCACAGGCGATGGGTCTTGCCCCGTCAACGGTTTCTCGTGCTTTCACTGACCCTGACCGAGGCAATTTTCAAACGGTCGAAAAAATTATGCAGGTGGCCCAGGAAATGGGATATCGACGTCACCCACCGCGCTTGACGCCTGAGCGCACTTTGTCGAGAACGATCAATTTGATTGTTCAGGACTCTTCCAATCCGTTTTACGTGGATTTCTTGGGTGGTGTTCTTGAGCAGACCCGTAATGCAGGTTATTTAACGATGGTGGCCGACACTGGTGAGGCTTTGAATATGGAGCGCGCGTACATTCGGCGCTTTACACATGCGGTCGACGGGATGATCGCTGCCGCACCAACGACACCGGATTCCGAGTTGCGAGAGCTCGGTAAAATCACACCCTTGGTGTTATTTAACCGCGAAGTTACCTCGGTAAGCTCAGTGTTGGCAGGATCCTCCGATGATGCCTTTCAGCTAGTGCAGCATCTGTATGGCTTGAATCACCGTCGCGTGGTGTTTTGTTCCGGCCCCAAGTTTGCTTGGACTAATAAAATGCGGATTGAACGGCTCACCCAGTACACCCAGGAATTTGGGATCGATTTAGAAATTATCGGCCCCTTCATACCTACGCTCGAGCAAGGTCGGGTGGCAGCAGCGTTAGCCTTGAAGCAACATCCCACTGCGATTATGGGCTTTAATGATCAGCTGGCCACTGGCATCATTCAGTATCTGTTATCCGAGGGGTACGAAGTGCCTGGAGATATCTCGGTCACGGGCTTTGACAATACGCAAGCAGCTCATATTATTCATACCGGTTTGACC
>DXHA01000066.1 GCA_019113675.1 Candidatus Yaniella excrementigallinarum | reverse complement strand
GTTGGTTTGACGGCAGCGGGCGAGGAATTCCTGCCGGTTGCACAGCAGGTCGTTGACGAGATTCACAAGGCCGAAGCGTTTGCGCGGATGTTATCGACCGGTAAATTCACCGAAATCACTTTTGCCGCTCCGGGCACGACCTTGATCGATATTGTGATCCCGTTTGTTGCCACGCTAGATTCCTCCCAGCTGCATTCCCACGTGATTGAAACACCGCTGGGTGCCTCCCTGGAACAAGCAGTAAGCACTGCCGATCTAGTAATCATGCCCTCGGAACCACCCAGCGATCTGGCTTCTATTGCCTTAGTAGAGCTGCCGGTCTGGGCCTACGTCGCTCCGGAACATCCCTGGGCAGACCGCGATGCTATCCCCTTGGAAAACTTAGTAGAAGAACGCGTAGTGGTCACGACGACGGACTTTATGTCGCGTCGGGTGCTCGACGGCGCCGTCGATGTGGCCGGGCTAACCGTGCCCCAAATTGTGGAAACCAATTCGGGTCGAGTAGCTCAGGCATTGGTGGCCGCTGGTAACGGTGTGGCCGTGGTGACTGAGGACGCCTATTTTGGATTGAAGCCGGCAAAGATCACCGTCCAGGGCGGGATTTTGTCGGTGTGGTTGCATGCCGGATGGCGCCCGGATCATTACGCGTTGAAACAGGTCCAAGCGCTGGCCGAACAATTGGCCGACTTCGCCCAAGCCCGCTATCCACAGTTGACACCGGGGCCAATCGATCAGCACAATTAGCGCGACGCTGAGCCGATGGCGAATAAAATTCGCAGACTGGACACAACGAAACCAATGGACGCAATACCGGGCTAGACTATTGGACGTGAGTATGACCAATGCAGCTAACACCAATACCTCTGATGGCGCCACTAATACCCGTGACCAACGAAAAGTCCGTCAGGCTAAACGCCAAGAATTCCTTGATGCCGGGACTCAAGCCTATCCCGTTGAGGTGGCACGTACCCATTCGTTAGCTGAAATTCGCCAAAAGTACCCAGACTTGGATGCCGGAGCTGAAACCGGCGATATTGTTTCGGTGGCAGGGCGTGTGGTCTTCCAGCGCAACACCGGTAAATTGTGTTTTGCTGCCTTGCAAGAAGGTGGCGAATCTGGAGAGCATCCGCGCCTGCAAGTGATGTTGTCGCAAGGTCGAGTTGGGGCGGAAGCCTTAGAATCGTATAAGCACCTGGTGGATCTAGGTGACCATATTTCGGTGACCGGAGAAGTTGTCACTTCCAAGCGTGGCGAATTATCCATTATGGCCGATTCTTGGACCATGGCCTCCAAAGCACTGCGGCCATTGCCTGTCTTGCACGCTGATCTGTCTGATGAGACGCGTGTGCGTCAACGGTATGCAGACTTGATTGTGCGTCAAGAAGCCGCCGAGATGGTACACACCCGTGCCCGAGTTGTTCGTGCGGTTCGTAACGCACTAGAAGACCAGGGCTATATTGAAGTTGAAACCCCAATCCTGCAGTTGGTCCACGGTGGGGCACAGGCGCGACCATTTGAAACACATCTGAACGCCTTCGACCAGACGATGACATTGCGCATTGCCACAGAGCTGTTCCTCAAGCGCGCCGTCGTCGGCGGTATTGATAAGGTTTTCGAAATTGGCCGGGTATTTCGTAATGAAGGCGTCGATTCCACACACTCACCGGAATTCACCATGCTGGAAGCCTATGAAGCATATTCGGATATGTACGGTATGGCCCAACGAATCCGGCAGATTATTATCTCAGCCGCCCAGGCAGTCGGAGTGAGTGAGGAACTGGTCACGCCCGAAGGCAACATCGTGGTGCTGGACAGCCAGTGGGGTTGGCAAGAGTTTTATCCTGCGGTATCGGAGGCTGTTGGCACCCAGGTTACCCCGGACACTTCTGCCCACCAGCTGCTGGCCATCGCTAAGGACAACAGCCTTGAACTGGATGAAAGCCTAAATGCCCAAGAGCTGGTGCTAGAGCTTTTTGATGAGCTGGTCGAGCCTAATATCATCGAGCCAACATTTGTTTACCATTATCCGCAAGCGGCACAACCGCTAGCCCGCCCGCACCGTGATGACCCACGTATGGTCGAGGCATGGGATTTGATTATTAACGGCACTGAAATCGGAACTGCGTTTTCTGAGTTAATTGACCCGGTGATTCAGCGTGAGCGGCTCACCGCACAGTCGGAGGCTGCAGCTGCTGGCGATGAAGAAGCTATGCAGCTAGACCACGACTTTTTGCGCGCCCTAGAATATGGGGCACCCCCAACAGGTGGGCTCGGTATGGGAATAGACCGGCTGGTGATGTTATTGACCGGCACCGGTATTCGTGAAACCATACTGTTCCCGCTGTTGAAACCAGAAGGTGATGAATAGGAGGTAGCATGGGTGCGTTTTGGGATTACTTTGAAGTCCTAGCCCCATCTGTCGGGCTGTTTTTTATCTTCTGGTTAGTCATGCGTTCGCTATTTCGTGGCGACGCTGGGGAACGTGATGCTCGTCGCGAAGCAGAAGAACGTGAAGCCCAAGCATGGGCCGAGCGCCGTGCTGCAGCAGACGGCGAGACCGACGATGATGCGGCCATAAAAAAGCTGTAGAACGTTTGGAATAACGCTGGCCCAAACCTGGTTATCCTAGGTCCCAGCAATTACCTTTGTGTGAAAGACTTGAGGTGTGCAAATTTTACCCTGAGCCGGTCAAGCTCAGCTTTGGGTAAAAAAGGTACATTTCCTTCGCCCAGCAGTGAACAGCAGTCTTTATACGATGTATAACTCAAGTACGATCAGAGCCAATAGTCAGCAAGGAGTGTGCCTATGTTTGAAAGATTTACCGATCGGGCCAGACGAGTTGTGGTGCTTGCGCAAGAAGAAGCGCGCATGCT
Source organism: Candidatus Yaniella excrementigallinarum (assembly GCA_019113675.1). Lineage (GTDB taxonomy): Bacteria > Actinomycetota > Actinomycetes > Actinomycetales > Micrococcaceae > Yaniella > Yaniella excrementigallinarum. Next base: position 1,929 of record DXHA01000066.1, on the reverse strand, counting down.
CAATCACTCGTACATTGGCACCGAGCACATCCTGCTCGGGTTAATTCATGAGGGTGACGGCGTTGCAGCCAAAGCCCTCCAGTCCCTTGATGTATCCCTGGGCGCTGTACGCGAGCAGGTGCGAGAAATTATCGGACAGGGACAACAAGCCCCATCCGGTCATATTCCGTTTACCCCGCGTGCCAAAAAGGTTCTAGAACTATCGCTGCGTGAAGCGCTGCAGCTGGGGCATAACTACATCGGTACCGAGCACATCTTGCTGGGTCTGATCCGTGAAGGCGAAGGCGTTGCCGCGCAGGTACTGGTGCAGCTGGGCGCCGACCTCAATCGAGTACGCCAAACAGTTATTCAGTTGCTCTCCGGTTACCAAGGCTCAGGTGAAACCGAAGGCAAAGAACCCGCAGGCGTATCCTCTACTGGTGGCAGCCAAGGCCAGCAGGCTGGCTCTGTTGTACTTGACCAGTTCGGCCGTAACCTAACCGCTGCAGCACGCGAATCGCAACTGGATCCGGTAGTTGGCCGTTCCGAAGAAATGGAACGCGTCATGCAAGTGCTGTCTCGCCGTACTAAAAACAACCCGGTACTCATCGGTGAACCCGGTGTTGGTAAAACAGCGGTTGTCGAGGGCCTAGCCCAGGCTATTGTGCGCGATGATGTGCCAGAGACCCTCAAAGGTAAACAGCTGTATACCCTGGACCTTGGTTCCTTGGTGGCAGGTTCCCGTTATCGCGGTGACTTTGAAGAGCGCTTGAAGAAAGTGCTCAAAGAGATCCGCACCCGTGGCGACATTATCTTGTTTATCGATGAAATCCATACCCTGGTGGGGGCCGGCGCAGCTGAAGGTGCCATCGATGCTGCATCAATTTTGAAACCCATGCTTGCCCGTGGTGAACTGCAAACTATTGGTGCAACCACCCTGGACGAATACCGTAAACACATTGAAAAAGATGCGGCACTGGAACGCCGTTTCCAGCCGATCCAGGTTGATGAACCATCAATTGAAGACACTGTAGAAATCTTGCGCGGGCTGCGTGACCGGTATGAAACACACCACCGTGTATCGATTACCGATGAAGCCCTGCAGGGGGCAGCTACCATGGCAGACCGCTACATCTCGGATCGCTTCCTGCCGGATAAAGCCGTTGACTTGATCGATGAGGCTGGTGCACGGTTGCGTATCCAGCGGATGTCCACTCCACCGGAGATCAAAGAATACGATGCCCGCATTGAACAGGTACGGGTAGAAAAAGAAGCCGCCATTGATGGTCAGGACTTCGAAGGTGCAGCCTCCTTGCGGGATAAAGAACAGTCCCTTCAGGATGAGCGGAACCAAAAAGAACAAGAATGGCGTGACGAAGCAGCCCACGGTATCGCTGAAGTCGACGAAGAGATGATTGCTGAGGTACTGTCCAAGTCCACCGGTATTCCAGTCTTCCGGCTATCCGAAAGCGAAGCCGAACGTCTACGCAATATGGAAGACGAACTGCACCGCCGGGTCATTGGCCAAGACGAAGCAGTCAAATCATTGTCCCGTGCAATCCGTCGTACACGGGCTGGGCTGAAAGATCCGGACCGTCCAACCGGTTCATTTATCTTCGCTGGGCCAACCGGTGTGGGTAAAACCGAGCTTGCCAAGACTTTGGCCGAATTCCTCTTTGGTGATGAAGAGTCCTTGATCACCTTGGATATGTCAGAGTTCCAAGAAAAGCACACCGTATCGCGGTTATTCGGTGCCCCTCCCGGCTACGTTGGTTACGAAGAAGGTGGCCAGCTAACCGAACGTGTCCGTCGTCGTCCGTTCTCGGTAGTTTTGTTTGACGAAGTTGAAAAAGCCCATGCGGACCTCTTCAACTCGCTGCTGCAGATTTTGGAAGAAGGTCGTCTCACCGACTCCCAGGGTCGGGAAGTGGACTTCAAAAACACCGTGAT
>DXHA01000065.1 GCA_019113675.1 Candidatus Yaniella excrementigallinarum | reverse complement strand
ACTCGTACGACACGACGATCGGCGGATCGGCAACAGCGGTTGAGGTAACCGCCTACGACCTGGAAGTCATTGGCCAATTCTGATGACTCCGCGGTGAGTCAAAGGTTTAAACGTTGACCACTGTGTAAGTTCAGTCTTGATCTTTTTGCTCGGTATGCCCCACGGTGATGTTGAGGGTGGGTTTTCTGTGGTGCACAGTGAAGTACCGCAGCCCATCAGTACCGGCCACGAAGCGGCGATGTGCATTACGTGGCAGCCAGAGCAGTTGGCCTTGTTCTAGTTCGATAACGTTGCGTTCGGTGTGGAGCTGACCGGAACCTTGAAGCACAAGAATGAGCACATCAAGATTTGGGCCGACGTGCATACCGATTTCATCATTGGCTGGTAGCGCGATGATATTGGCGTCTTGGTCTCGGGCACCTGGTTCCAACTGCCAAATCGAGCCGCCAGTGGTGGAATCGGTGCCTGCAAGTAGTGCAGTGGTGTCTGCGACGATGCGGGGTAGTGCGGTGCTAGCCAGCTTGGTGATGCGGACGCGGTAGGCGTCGTCTGTAGACGTCTCAGGCTCCCAGTTGTATGCTCCGGCAAGTTCGCGTTCAAATTCTTCTTGTAGGCCTTTGGGCTCGTGATCGTTGATTAATACCAGTGCCTCATCCACGACTAGGTGTTCGTAGGCTTCAAATACGGTGCGGTGGCGTTGCGAGCGGGGAAGTGTTCGGACATCAATTTCGGCAGTATCATTCTTTTGTTCATCGGACATAGCGACCTCCGTGCGTCGTCTGACTAGGTGTCTCCGATGGTACTGGGATTCAGGGGTTTGTGACTATGAAGGGTAACCCACCGGAGGGGTATAGAACCGAGAATATAGTGCTGCTAATGTGTGGAGCACTTACACCGAATACTGCTGAGGTCCGATCGTGTTAGATACCTATCCTATCCTGACGCTTTTACCGCCGTTCGTTGCGATTGTTTTGGTGATCACAACGAAAAAGGTGTTGCCTTCACTTGGTGCGGGGATCCTTGTGGCGGGACTGCTGATTGCAGATTTGAACCCGCTGACGATGATCGTATCCGTGTGGGAGGCGGTGCTTCGGCTCGTCTGGGACGAGGGGGCGATCAACTGGTACACGATTTTGATCGTGGCGTTTTTGTTCCAATTGGGAATCATTACGGCACTGGTGATGATGTCGGGTGGTGCATCGGCCTTCACCGAGTGGGCTGCCAAACGCATTAAGACACGGCGCGGCGCCCAAGTGCTAACGGGCTTGCTGGGCATGCTGATTTTCATTGATGACTATTTCAATGCCTTGGCCGTCGGGCAGGTTGCCAGGCCGATTACGGACCGCTATCGAGTTTCGCGTGCTAAGTTGGCGTATTTGATTGACTCCAGTTCTGCGCCGGTTGTGGTACTGATGCCACTGTCCAGCTGGGGTGCGACCATTATGGGTATCATGGCCCCGCTGCTTGCCGGATCGGCGCTCATGCTGACACAGGTTGAAGCATTCGTTTTATCTGCAGCGATGAACTACTACGCGATCGCAGCGTTGATTTTGTTATGGCTGACCATTTTGCTGGGACTAGATTTTGGTGGCATGCGGTCCCAAGAGCGTCGAGCGGTTCGTGGTGATGGTCTCTTCAATGAAAACGAGGAGACACCCGGTCAGCTGACCGATGACATGCCAAGTCATGAACCCGGTGCCATGCGTGCCCTGATTCTGCCGTTTGCGGTGCTGATCGTTGGCGTTGTTGCTGGGATGTATGTCTCCGGTGGGATCATAGGCGGCGCCTGGGATGTGCTGACCACACTTGCCGAAGCCGATGTCGCTATCGCCTTGAACGTAGGCGGTATAGCGGCTCTGATAATTGCGGCCTATTACTGCATTCATTACACCAAGGGCAATCCGGAGTTCACACCGCGCACCAAGCGTCGCGGTGCCGTTCTCGGTGCACAATCGATGCTGCCAGCGATATTGATCTTGTTGTCGGCCTGGGTGCTTGCAGATCTAATCAGTGTGCTGGGCACCGGAGAGTATCTGGCTTCGGTGGTGGATTCCTTGTCGATGCCAGTGGTCTGGTTGATTCCGGTGCTTTTCGTAGTGGCTGCGGTAATGGCTTTTGCTACCGGTACATCATGGGGTGCATTTGGCATCCTGTTGCCGTTGGCCGGTGAGATGATGAACGTGGTGGCCGGGGGAGACGAGTTATTGATCGCAAGCTTCGGTGCGGTATTGGCCGGTGCGGTGTGGGGTGACCATAGCTCCCCGATTTCCGATACCACGATTTTGTCGAGCACCGGTGCCGCATGCTCGGTGGCCACACACGTTTCAACCCAGTTACCATATGCATTTGTTGGGGCTATCTCAGCTCTGCTTGGCTACGTCATGTATGCACTGACCCTAAGTGGCATAGCCGGGCTGGTTACCACCGTTGGTCTAGTCGTGGTGATCTCATTGGTGATACGCAAACTTCGTCCGGTATTGGAGGAAGAGCAGGCTACCGTGGCTCAACAGGTTTAAGAGTTAGGCGTATTATGCACCCGAGTCTGTATGACACAAGACTCACAAACTAACGGTCACTGCCGTTGTGCGATGAAGGTGCCGGTGCGTAAGCCGAGCAGCATTTGCAATACAACCACAAGGCCCAAACCGATCAGTGAAATGGTGGCCGATGCGGTGGCTTCCAGACCTGCCCCGTAGGCGAATGGGCCAATGGCTGCCAGCGCGACCCCGAAGGCTTGGGTAATGGCAGAAACCGATGCGGCATGCTTGGGCGAGGATGCATAACGGACCACCTGGTCGTAGGAGACTCCCAGACATAATCCTTGAGAGATGCCGAATAACAGCACACTTACTAGTACTTGTGCGGTGCCCGTGGAGAGTAGAACAACGACTCCAAGGATGGCACCCACGGGTGCCAGCGGAGCAAGCACTCGAGCATAACCACGTCGGATAATCAGTGGCGCAATAAACGCAAACGGTATCGCCACGATATTGATGATGGCGGCGTAACTGCCTGCGGCACCAGGGCTCATCCCGTCCATGACCAGTGTGGTGGGTAGCCAAGTCGAAGTGGTGTAGAAGGTAATCGAGGTGATACCTAAATACAGCGCGATTTGCCAGACCCGGAAGTCGGTGACTGCGGTGCGGATGCCCGAGGTTTTTGGTGCGGGTTCGGGCTGCGCCGTCGTCGTTGGGGCCCAGAGGTTTATGCCAGTGTGTAGCAACCAGCAGAGTAGGGCGAGCACCGTGCAGCTTGACCAGATGGCCAGTGTGCCGCGCCAGCCCAGCCCGGTGGTGTGCATGATGGGGATGGTCAGCCCCAGTGCCAGGGCCGGGCCGAGGCTCAATGCCATCGAGTAGGTGCCGGTGAGGCGCGCTCGCAGACTGGAGGTTTCGGCTGAGATGGCTGCCGGTAGTAGGACGGTGCCGACGGCGATGCCCAGTCCGAGCAGCAGGGTGCCGGTGATCAGTGCGGCATCGCCGGGTAGTGAGCGGATGCTGGTTCCGGCGGCGATGGCGATAAGGGCCAAGCTGATGACCCTGTTGCGACCTAGCTGCGTGGCGATCCATGGGGCAACGGGTGCGATAACTAAGGTCATGGCCAGCGGCACGCTGGTGAGCAGGGATAGAAGTGTTTCGCCGTAGCCGGTGGTGGTACGGATATCGGGTAGCAGTGGGCCCAGGGAGATGGTTGGGATGCGTAGGCTCAGGGCGGCCAGCAGGGTGGCAACTATGCCGATCAATGTTGCACCTTTGGTCTGAGCCATGGTCAGCGATTCTAGCGGATGATGGCAACCTCATGGCCTTAGGGTCGGGCAACCAAATTCATAAATTTATAGACTGGCGATATCATTCCGATGGCTGCTGCTATCAGGGCGATGTTGAATCCCCACATAATAAAGAATAAGTACTTTAGGTACTTGCCTATAGCTGGCACCTGCCAGTCGCTTCAGCCGGCACTCAGGATAGCGATATCGATATGATTTATTTGCGCCCTATGGTTCAGAAGTAGCCGCGTGAAACTGCAAGAACTGTAACCTTTTGGAGATCAGTTAAGCGCATCTTCTGTCGTGCCACAGAATGAATTTACGCTGTAAGAGCCGACGGAAGGGAAGTGTATTTGAAAAATCACTTTTAATTTCCCAAACAATTCCCATTAAAGAGCTTTTTAATTGGTCTGGGAACTACTGTATGATACTGGCCGTAATAAACATCGTTTAGGGTATTGTTAAGAAAGGTAAACGGGTGTAGGTATGGGCTCTCTCGATCCGATTAATGCTATATCATTGATAGTCGCGTTCGCTTCTTTCGTCGGAGCATATTGGGAACGAGTTAGAAAAACCACACTGACTTCGGTCGAATGGTTGCTGTCGGATAGAACGCAAAGGGCCCGTTCAGTAGTCGGCCGATTCGCACGAAGAAGCGAAACCCTCAACAATGAGGAAAAACGCGAATTCACTGATGCAGTGTTTTCGCTATTGTGGTCTATTCAACACGCTGATCTGGCCTCGTCATTTATCAAAAAACCGCCATCGCTCCGCTCCAGGCTAGATTGCTGTATCGGCAACTTGAAATTATTGTGCCTGACCTGGCCAAAGCGATGGTAAGGCATGGTACTGCTGATGTTGACTGGGGAAAATCCCTCGAACACACTGACACGGTTCTTTACAGCTTACCTAAGTATATTCAGTGGCCTTGGTACAAAGATAGGCAAGCAAAAAAGTTTACTACGATCTCAGAAGAGATGAAGAACTATTGTTGCCACGTCCGTATGTAGGGGACTAATTGGGGTATGTCCTTTGATATGAACGTCGCCTCGATGGTGTTGTTCATAACGGACTCTACTTGGGTATCCGATGATTACTTGAGGGCAGGCTGTTATGTAAGTTACCGATACGAACCATGGTTCTAATCGGAAAATAGAAATACTGAACTGCACCTTAAACAACGCAAATTTACGAAAATTGACGGCAAGCTTCTTGGGATATGTCAAGTTTCCAGCAGACGTTTCTTAACCTGAGTTGAATAGTATCTTCACACCTACCTGGCCTGGCAACCTCCTCGTACCCGCCTGAGTTTCCCCTACTTGTTAGTTGGGACCTTTTATGACCACTCCAAACTTCCTGGGAAGTTGGCCCCATGCGTTTACTTTTCAAGGTTTTAGGGCGGTTGGCAAATACTAAATATGCCTGCGAAATACGCGGGATGAAAATAGGACTACTTTGCGCTGGGAGGTCTCACTGTTGTTTCGAGACGAAACGGGCGAGCATTCTTTCGTAACGGGGCAACTGAACTTGGCGTAAGCTGCGAAGATATCTGACCGAGGTGTTCCAGGTTTGTGCTTGACACAGTAGACTCAGTGTCCCGGCCAGCTGAAGGAGACCCCATGACCTCGTCACTAGCCCCATATATTGCCCTTCCCGGAACAATGGCGGAAGCCATGAAGCACTGGCACGATGTGTTCGGTGGTGAGCTGCACGTGCTGCGGTACGCCGATGCTTCCTTTGAGGGATTGCCGTTTGAACCAGATCCTGAAGCGGTTGCTCACGCTACCTTGACCACTCCGGCAGGCATTATTGCCGGCGGTGATGCCGTAGACCAGGAACATGACTTTCCGGTGAAAGGCACAGCCTATTCGCTGCTCTACACGACCGAGACTCCGCAGGAAGCCGGTGACTACATCCAAAAGCTTGTCGACGGCGGTGGCTCAATGGCCATGCCTTTTGAACGGGCTCCCTGGGGTGACTGGTACGGACAGGTTTTTGACCGGTTTGGTGTGATGTGGGCGTTCTCTTGCGAAGATGCCTGACATAATCCAAGTGCATAACGCATCGCGGGCCTTTGGCCCTAAAGCGGGTATCTTCGATTGTAGCCTCAGCGTGGCACCCAGCGAGGTGCATGCGTTGATCGGGCTCAATGGCGCAGGCAAAACAACGTTGATGCGCGCCATGCTTGGAATGCTGCATCTGACCAGCGGATCGGTGCACATTGGCGGTGTGCCTTTGAACAATACGGCACAAAAGGCTTGGAAGGATGTTGGCCATCTCATCGAACGCCCCTTTGCTTATCCAGAGCTAGATGTGCGCACCAACTTGAAACTGGCAGCCCAATTGAACATGGTGGAACCGGTCTGCGTTCCTAAGACAGTAGACGCTGCAATGATCGAGTTTGGGCTATCGACATATGCTGAGGTAGCGGCGCGAAAATTATCGCTGGGCAATAAACAACGCCTTGGGTTAGCCGCCGCGCTACAACACCACCCGAAACTTATTATTCTTGATGAACCAACCAGTGGCTTAGATCCGGCCGGGGTCATCATGTTGCGCGAAGTCTTACTGCACCGTCTAGACGACGGTGTAGGTGTACTTGTTTCGAGTCATCATCTCGACGAAGTGGCACGGATTGCCAATCGGATTTCAGTGATCAATTACGGACGCTATATCGGTTCGCTTGAGCCAGATGCCCCCGACCTAGAACGGGCGTTTTTCGACCTCGTGCTGGCTGATGATGAGCAGAGGTTTTGATGAGCCCACTTGGTACTGCAATTAGGGTCGAATTCTGTAAAACACGCAAGTCTTATACGATCCAGACAATCACGGTGCTGGTGGTTTTGGGAATTGCGATTCTTGCGGGCAGTCTATTGGCCGCAGCGCGTCGTGGCAACGAACAAATCCTGGCACAACTGGGCCCGTTGGCTGACGAAACCGGTTGGAACCAACTGACCGGTATTAGCTGTCAAATTACCGCTGCCGGTGCTCTATTAGCCTTCGGGGTAGCCCTGGCATGGCTTTTCGGCAGAGAGTTCGCCGACGCAACGGTCAGTGGGCTTTTTGCGATCCCCATCTCGCGGCCCACCATAGCGATAGCCAAGCTCTGTGTGTATTACTGCTGGGTCGTTCTTGTGGCCATTGCGCTGGGTGCCGTCACGAGTATGGTGGGGCTGTTCTTCCAGCTGGGACCAATTAATAGTGGCGTTGTCCACTCCCTGGTGCGACAAACCATACTTGTGTTGCTCACCGGACTGGTTGCGACACCCGCGGGTTGGGCGGCAACCCTTGGACGAGGCCTATTGCCCGGCATTGCCGTAACCGTCGGGTTGCTCGTCGTCGCCCAAGTAACCGCCATTGCCTCAAGTTCGGTCGCGGCGTGGATACCATTATCAACCCCGGCACTCTGGGCGCTGCAGCCAGTAAGCGTGACGGCCTGGCAGTTGGGCTTGGTTACCAGTATTCCTATTGTTTTTACCAGTTTTATTGTGGTTAGTTGGCGAAAACTGGAATTGGACTAGTGCAGTTGTATCAGTGATGGTTTCGTAATAACGTGGACCTTATCGGTTCCCTCGCTGAACGAAGTGTAAACCGCACATCGGGAAAGGTGGCAAGAACAGATCATGACTCAACCAGTCAGGTTCACGCCAGATATCGAAAGTCCGGTAGACCACGAGGAAGAGCTGACTCGCCAAATTCTTGACGGAATGGCAGCCTCGCAACAAGAAGCCGCAGGCAAACATCGACACGCGCACCGTGATGCGCACGCAAAAAGTCACGCGATATTAAAAGCCACCCTGACGGTTCACGACAACCTGCCAGCCGAACTAGCCCAGGGTATATTCAGGCAACCAGAGTCTTATGAGGCAGTGGTTCGGTTATCGTCTGCTCCCGGTGATATTCATACCGACCGTACCCCGGCACCACGTGGTTGTGCCATAAAGGTTCTCGGTGTCACAGGTGACCGGCTGGTGCCGGAAATCGGCGGCCATAATCAAGATCTTTTGATGGTAAATTTCCCGACTTTGGCATTTGGGACCATTTCCAAATACAAAGACATGCTGCAGATACTAGAGAAAAATTCGCAGGCACCAGAAGTGCTGCAGCGGCTGACTACCGGGGCAATGCGCATCACCCGTGAAGCCATCGAGGCAACCGGCCACAAACCCAATGCCACCGTTGAAGGGCTTGGCAGAGGCGATGAGCACGTACTGGGTGAAACATACTACACTCAGGGCGCCCTGCGCTTTGGTGACCACATCGCCAAACTCAGTCTTGCGCCCGCTTCAGATAACGTGCGCGCCCTGACCGGCGAAAAAATGCAGGTTGACGATTTCTCGGCCATCCGAGACCTATTAGTTGACTACTTCCGAGAAGCCGGCGCCGAATATGAATTGCGGGCCCAGTTATGCACCGATGTCGACGCAATGCCGGTAGAAGATGCCGCTGTTCGGTGGGACGAAACCGCGTCACCGTATCAGCCGGTGGCCACACTGCGTATTGAACCTCAAGAAGCATATAGTCCTGCACGACGTGTATATGGGGATGATGTGCTCACCTTTAACCCGTGGAACGGGGTGACCGATCATCAACCGCTTGGCTCGATCATGCGAGTCCGTAAACGTGCTTATGAGCGTTCCACAGCTTACCGGCATGAATATAACGCCAAGCAACAGATCGAGCCCGACAGGCTGACCGATATCCCTGACTGAATTTTTTTCGATCAAAGGAGCCTATAATGCAGGAAAACTCCGACCCCCGCTTGGAAGATCAAACTAAACTAGAAGAAATTCGGCGAGCAGTCGACGAGGTGGCGCACGACGCGCCAACTTTGGCCAAAATCGCACTTGAAGCCATGATCCGCGACCACAACCCGGACCTAACTGGTAGCGCTGAATCTGCTGGGCGAGTTGGGATGCGTTCCGGTAAGGTATCTGAGCTCACAGCCATGGCCAATCTCAAGCCCGGTGGTGCCGAGAGGTTGCGCCGTATTTTTGAGCTGACCAAGGGCAATATGGACGGCGCCCAACGCGTCTCGACACTGCATGACATGCGGTTCGTGTTTTTCGATAATGACACCAGGATCCTGTTTGCTACTGCCTATGATGGCGACTGGGATGCCTATATTAACGATTTCGCCACTAAAATTCCTGAACTGATGGATCTGCTCTTTCAGAACGTTGAGGGCTGGCCGGGTATCGATAGTCCAGACGTTAAAGATTTTATTGCCGAACATCAGATCACTGCCTCTGGGTGGTTTGTGGCCAACCCGGCCGTTACTGTTGTGGATGTTCGTCGTCTACAACGCACTGAAGATGCCCTAAATGAATTTCTTGACACTATGTCCGGTCGCGACGATCTGGATGATCAGACTGCCCAGGCATTGAAAAAACTTACCGATGCAATCTCTCGGCCCGAGGGGGTAGATTACTAAAATGGGGATTCTCAGTGAACTGGCAGGCCGTTTCAAACGCGAGAACGTCCGATTAGACCTTGACGATATTCAGGGCCTGATCCTCCGCTCCCGCCCAGAACCCTATGTCGGAGCACACGCGATGCTGCATATCGACGAGCCGGAAGGTGGGCGCGCTTTTGTTGCCGAACTTGCCGAACATGTTCAGGCGGCCACAGACTGGGCGAATGACCTAGAGGCATGGACTGGCGTAGCGATCAGTTATGACGGGCTCAAAGCCCTGGGTGTGCCCCAGGATTCACTGGATAGTTTTCCATTGGCCTTCAAACAAGGGATGGCAGGTCGATCGGCACAACTGATCGATGTTGGTCCGAATGCACCTGAACACTGGGATGAAGCCTTCGCTCCGGGCACCTGCCACATTGCTCTAACCATCTACGCCGCAGATGACGATGCCCTGGATGACGCCCTATCAACCGCTATGGACATTTATCATCGTTCTAGTGGTGTCACCCTGGTGGCCAGCCACCAGTTCGGGGTTGATGAACAAAATAAGAACCCGTTTGGGTTCCGCGATAACATTTCTCAACCAACCATCGCCGGTAGTGGAGTTGAATCTCAGCCCGGTCAGGAACGATCCATCGCAGCCGGTGAGTTTATTTTGGGTGAAGATAGCGAGACAGGCTCACCCCTGGGCGTTCCTGAACCAACCGAACTTGGTCAAAATAGCTCATATGTTGTGCTACGCAAATTCGTAAGTCGGGTGGGTGCCTTCAATGAGTTCCTCGCTTCCCAAGCCGAGGATCCCGAAGCGCAACATAAACTTGCCGCTAAGATGTTTGGCAGATGGCGCAGTGGTGCCCCGCTAGTGCTATCACCAGACCAGGATGATGAAGAACTCGGCAACGACCCGCAGCGGCGCAATGACTTTTCCTTTGCCGATGACCCCAAGGGCCTGATGTGCCCGTATTCCAGTCACATGCGGCGGCTCAACCCGCGTGATAGTGAACTAACGATCATGACCGACGTCAATATTAAACGCATTATCCGTCGCTCATCGACTTTTGGTCCCGGCTGGTCACCTGATGTTACTGCTGCCGAAGACGTCAAAGAGGACCGCGGTATTTATTTCGTGTTCATTAGCGCCCGGGCCTTCGATACCATCGAATTTCTGCAACAAGAATGGATCAACGGCGGTAACTTCGTCGACCTGGGTTCCGAACGAGACCCAATTGTTGGTGTCCATGACGATGACCCAACTGATGGTCAATTCACTATTCCTGCTGAACCCGCCCGTAAACGTATCAACGGGGTCACCACCTTTAACCGGATGGCCGGCGGAGAGTACTTATTTATGCCGTCACTTACCGCGCTGCGTTGGATAGGGGCGGCAGGCTGGGCCGCTTGAACAGAAAAACGGCAGCCACGATAGTGCTGCTGATACTCGCGCTAGTGTTGACAACGTGCAGCACCAACACAACGGGGGCATCCAGCGAATTCTGGAATGTTGATGAAGCTCCCAAAGCCGATGCTGAGGCCGGCCAGATTCATGCCCTCGAAGAGCGCGACGACGCACCACTGGGCTCAAAGGGCTGGAACATGATCTATGTTTCAGAAATAGAATCCGGCATCAAAAAATATGTCTCCGGAGAAATCTATGTTCCAGACGGCTCCAGTACCACACCGCGCGATATCGTATTGTGGAATCACCCGACAACCGGGCTGGCCGATTATTGCGCCCCATCACGCCGCGAAGTCAACGATATCCGCATCCCCGAACTCCAGCAGCTACTTGATGACGGCCACATCGTCGTCGCCAGTGACTACCCGGGCCAGGGTTTACCGGGACAGGCCTATTACATGGTCGGCCAAGCCAATGCTCGGGCTTCCTTGGATGCGCTCAGAACACTGGAACACCTACCTGAGATCGAACACAGCGGCAAATTTGTGCAGTACGGTTCCTCACAGGGTGGCCAAACGGCCATGCACCTCGAAGCCATAGCGGCAAACTATGCCTCGGATTTCACACTGGCTGGTTCAGCTATGATGTCACCGGCGGTCCGGGTCAAGGATCTCACCGCCAACGGGATGCGCTATCCGGAGCTGACTGGTTTTGTCATCTCCATGCTTTCCGGCGTTAAAACAGCCCACCCGGAGCTAAGCTATAGCGACTTTTTATCCGAACAGTCCCAAGATGCACTACCCCAGCTCAATGCTAGTTGTTGGGGTATTTGGCAAAATAGCACAGCAATTGAGCACCCGTATACCACCGATGCTATGGACGACGACGGCGACTGGGCCAAAGCCATGGAAGACATCGACGACTTCACCCCCACCGGTTCAGCACCATTTATGATTCACCACAGTGCCACCGATGTTATCGCGCCTGTGGAACAGACCCGCCGGGAAGTTGAAGCCCTCTGTGAGGCTGGTAGTGCCGTGGAATACCGAGAATACGAAAACATGGAACATGGTTCCGTGATCCCAGAAGCCGCAACGACCTTCCCGTCCTGGGCACAAGACCGATTCGATGACAAACCAGCCGTGAACGACTGCAAATAGCGTGTTATTCCACGGCTGCGGTTTCAACTGCTGCGCGTTTTGTTGCACGTGCCGAGCGGTAACGGAAGAACACTGCCAATAGCCCGCCGGAAATATTGTGCCAGACACTAAAGACCGCCGCCGGTAGAGCAGCAACCGGGCTGAAGTGTGCGGCCGCCAAGGTTGCTGCAAGACCCGAGTTTTGCATACCAACTTCCACCGCAGTAGTGCGTGCGATACGTTCCGGATAGCGGAAGATACGCGAGGCGAAGTAGCCCAGTAAATAACCCAACCCGTTATGTAAGACCACGACCAGCAGCACCAGTAGCCCGGCCTCAACAATTTTGTCTGCGGAACCGGAAACCACGGCAACCACCACATAGGCGATACCCAGCACACTGATCCACGGCAACACCGGCAATACGGTATCGATCCACTTGCGCAATAACCACCGAACAATAAGCCCGGCAATAATCGGGATCAACACCATTTGGACAATGGAAAGTGCCATGGCATCGACTTCCACGGGCATCAGACGCCCGGCGAGCCATAACGTCAAAATCGGGGTGAAAATTGGTGCCAGCAGAGTAGAAACCGAAGTCATCGTCACCGATAGGGCGACGTCGCCCTTTGATAGGTAAGTAATAACATTGGACGACGTACCACCGGGGGCACAGCCCACCAAGATCACGCCGATAGCAAGTTCGGTCGGCAATTGAAAGGCCACGATCAGGCCCAGAGCAATGGCAGGCATAATAACGTACTGGGAGATAACCCCGAGAAGTACCGGCAGGGGCCGTTTGGCGACGAGCGCGAAGTCCGGGATGGTTAGGGTCACGCCCATTGCAAACATGATGATGCCCAGTGCTAGCGACGTGAAGTTAGCTAACGGAGCGGTTTGGTCTGGGAAGAAAAAGCCGATCAAAAACGCGGCAATAATGATTGCGGGAAACACCGTGACCGCCAACCGGGCTGAACGATCTTCACCGGATGTTTCAGGATGTACAGGGCCAGGATGCATAGGTTGTTGAGATTCAGACATGCTCGCTCTTTGGTGTGAGGTGTATTGCTTTTCTTCCAACGTATCGTATCTGTGACCGTAGAATGCTGCAGAGGACGCCCCGCGTCACACAACGTTGATTTCTCGGCGATGAAACCCCGCGAGTCCCACACCAACCGCTACAATGGCGATCCCAACCAGCACAACAACTGGTGTCAGTTGGAACGTCTCAACCGGCACCGTAGCAAGGTGCCACAGCGGGGAAAGCCCACGAAACCACTTCGGCAAATCCAGCAGATCGGCAAACAGATCAACGATCCCACACACCGCTACCAGTAGCCACCCAATAATAGCCATGAATCGTGGGGCCACACCGAAGAACGCGGCGGTAATGCCCAATACCGCTAGCACTGCCGGCAGGGCTGCCAGATGCGAGAACATAACGTCAGGAATAAGGCCAGCATCCGCGGTGACGCCGGCCGCAGCAAGACCGGTACCAAGCCCAGTGATGAGCATAATCAAAGTCGCCCCGAGAGCGACGACAGCCAAATGCGTGCCAAGCCAACCTGAGCGGCTAACGGCGGTGGCCAATACTGCATCAGCTCGACCGGTGGCTTCTTCAGTTCTTAGCGTCTGCATGGCAAAAACCACGTAGGCGGTGACGAAAATACTGACGACGCTGCCAAGAAACCCGATATAGCCGTCCAATAATTGATCGCTACAAAATACTGCGCGTAGTTCGGGTGGCATATCCTTTCCAGCATCAAGCATCGCCTGGGTGAATAAACCATCGACAACACCCAGTGCCATAATGCCGACGCCCCAGCCGAAAAATCCGCTACGATGCAGCCGCGCGGCAAGCCCAAACGGGTGTCCAAGTCGTGGATGGCCCCGGACCTTACCCGGCCGAGGTGGCATGAGACTCGCACCGAAATCTCGTTTGGTTTGTAGCACAAAGGCCAGTGCAATGGTGGCTGCAGCCAGCGCGACCGAAAGGATAAGTGGGGCCCAACGATCATGTACATAGGGAGCTGTTTGGGTAGCCCAGCCCAGTGGTGAAGCCCACGAGAGGCCGCTGCCACCAACTTCGACCATATCGCCGATAGCCCGCAACAAAAATGTCGCACCTAGGACAGCGCCGGCCATGCCAGCAGCCGAACGGGAAAACTCATTAATCTGTACTGTGATCGCCGTGATCCCTGCGAACACCATTCCGGTAAGCCCAGTAGCCGAACCAACCAGAATCGATCCCATAATAGAGTAGCCGAGCCCAATGGTAAGAGCACTTACGAGCCCGGCTGACACAACATTGGCGACCCCGACGATCACCAGAGCCGCCGTGAGCATGGTGTGTCGTCCGGTGACAGCAGCACGAACCAATTCGGCCCGGCCACTTTGTTCCTCACCTCGGGTATGACGAGTAACCAAAAAGATACTCATCAGTGACGCAAGAATAAACAGATATGGTGCGTAACCGGCTGCGAAGAACCGCTCATAGGTTGGATCATCCAGCCCAAATGCCGGACCGGTGAACATTCTTCCCACCGGCTGTGAGAATAAGGTCGTCATACCGGCTAAATCCTGCTTATCCGGTGCTAACTGAGGAAGTGCAGCTCCGATGTACAACACCAGTAGCCCGTGTGCAGCAATCCAGACGGGTAGCCGGATACGATCCCGTCGCAAGATGAAACGAACTATGGTGCCTAATCCGGCTAGCGGTGATCTGCTGGTTTGTTTTCTGTTTGTTTGTTGTAGTGCGTGTCTAGGGCTAGTCATTGGGTGCCCGCTTCCGTGGTTTTCGCCCCCGGAGCGTCGCCGTAATAACGCATGAGCAACTGCTCCAGTGTGGGCGGATGCGCGACCAGTGATTGCACGCCCAGCGCGGCTAGGGCTTGCATCGCATCGTTGGTCCGGTCACCATCAAGTTGAAATTGCACGGTGCCGTGTTCTTCGGTGAGATCGTGGACTCCTGGGAGCTCAGCAAGATGTTGGGCTGGACGGTCAGTCTCGGCAACGATGGTGGTGCGTGTCATGTGGCGAAGCTCGGATAGACTGCCGGTTTCCACGATCCGTCCCTGTCGCACAATTGAGATGCGGTCTGCCAGCGCCTCAACCTGGGCCAGGATATGACTGGAAAGTAGCACCGTTCTACCGGCATCTTTCATCTCGCGGATGGTTTGTTGAAACACGCTTTCCATCAGCGGATCCAGACCCGCAGTGGGCTCATCTAACAAAAGCAGTTCGACATCGGAGGCCAGAGCCGAGATCAACGCAACTTTTTGTCGATTGCCCTTGGAATAGGTGCGAGCCTTTTTGGAAGGATCCAGATCGAAGCGCTCGCATAACTCATCGCGGTGTTGTTGGTCCAACCCGCCGCGTAGCCGTGCAAACAGGTCGATTGCCTCGCCGCCGGTCAGATTGGGCCATAGTTCAACGTCTCCGGGTACATACGCCAGTCGTCTATGTAAGGCGACGGCGTCTTTCCACGGATCGCCACCCAATAGGTTGACGGTCCCGCTGTCGGCGCGTAAAAGGCCCAACAGCACGCGGATCGTGGTTGATTTACCCGCGCCGTTTGGTCCCAAAAAGCCGTGGACTTCGCCCTGTTCAACATTCAGGTCTAGCCCATCGAGCGCTCGTGTGTGGCCAAACGTTTTCACCAGGCCTCGAGTTGAGATAGCAAGTGATTCATTCATAGCCTTCTCACTGTTCTTTGTCGTAATGATCGGCATCAGGCTGTGTCGCGTTCAACCCAATGGATGCCACAAGGTCGTCTAAGGTCCCTTCTTCGACAAGGCCCTGGGAGTAGAGTTCCATTGCAGGATAGAGGTAGCGCTGAAGGCTTTGTGGTGAGCCATCGTATGCTAGGAAATCCACATCGAGTAGACGGTGAACATGCTCGTGCAGAACTAAGGCACCAAGTGACCACAATGTCAGTAGTACAGCCCGATCCCGCGGAACAGCACTGTGTTTGATCAGACCTGCCTGCTCGCCTTGGGTCAGATAGACCTCAGCATCGGCAACTATTTCGTCAATCAACTCTGAAGCATTTGTGCCACCCTCGGTTAGGGCACGCGTCAGGTACTGGAGCAAAGCGCGACTCCCACCTAACTGGCGCAAAGCTGTGAAGGGATCAAACCGCGGCCCTGAGTCGATGGTTTCTTTCTTTCGAACCCGAATAAGTCGTGCAACGTAGTCGTCGCAGGTTTTGCGAAGGGCATCTTTGGTGCCGAAGTGGTGAACAATCAGGGCCTGGGAGACGCCGGCTTCGGTGGCGATATCTTTCATAGTGGTCCCGCGAAGGCCTTGTTGTCCAAATAGCAATACTGCTGCCTCAAGGATACGATCTGCGCCACCGCGGTTGGCCTTATCTGCTGACGACATTTTGTCCTTCTTCTAACTGACTGAATACTTAGTCAGCCTAGGAGGGATGCTCTGACTATTCAAGAGACTGACTGGTCGCCGTCGTTTAGAAACCAGAGGGGCCAAGAGACTCCTTCGGCAACATGGAAGGAGTATCTTGGCCTTTGGTCTGGTCTGTATTTAGTGTGGTTGCGGTATTTTTGCGGCAGCCTCTTCTTCTTG
>DXHA01000064.1 GCA_019113675.1 Candidatus Yaniella excrementigallinarum | reverse complement strand
CACGTTACGGCCGCTATACCGGTGGGCCTGATCCATTAGCCCCACCGCTGGACCTCTCTGAGGCGCTGGATGAAATCGGCGAGGACATCATGGCCGGTTACTCGCCGGAGCAAGCCATGCGTGAGTACCTTCAGCGCGGCGGGCGCGACATGACCGGACTTGACGAACTATCCGGACGAGTGCAACAACGCCGGCGTGACCTATTGAGCCGGCACCGGCTGGATGGCACCCTGCAACAAGTCCGGAAGCTGCTGGATGAAGCGGTGCTGGAAGAACGTAAACAATTGGCACGGGATATCCGCATGGATGACACCGACCGAGACTTTCGGGAAATGCAGCTACTGAACTTACCCGACTCGCCGGCAGCAGCGGTCACCGAGCTCTCCGGTTACGACTGGCAATCTTCCACCGCACAAGAAAAATTCGACCAGATCAAAGATCTACTTGGCCGCGAACTTTTAGACCAACGGTTCGCTGGGATGAAACAAGCTCTCGAGAACGCCACGGATGAGGATCGTGCAGCGATATCCGAGATGCTCAATGATTTAAACGAGCTGTTAGACAAACATGCCCGCGGGGAAGATACCCAACAAGATTTCGACGACTTCATGGACCGTCACGGTGACCAATTCCCAGAGAACCCACAAAATATTGACGAGCTCATCGACACCTTGGCCGAACGTTCGGCTGCAGCCCAACGTATGTTAGCTTCCATGAGCCCTGAGCAACGTCAAGAGCTGATGGAACTGTCAAACCAGGCCTTCGGTTCACCCGAGCTTACCGATCAGTTGAGCCGACTGGATGCAAATTTGCAGGGCTTACGACCCGATACGGACTGGACCGGAGCAGAGCAGTTTGAAGGAGACCAAGGTTTAGGCCTTGGTGATGGCACCGGGGTTCTACAAGATCTAGCCGAACTTGATGCACTAGCCGAACAGCTTTCCCAATCTCATGCTGGCTCCGCCCTATCGGATATCGATGTCGAAAAACTGGGCCGCCAACTCGGCAATGAGGCCGCCATCTCGGCGCGTACCCTGACCGAGCTCGAGCAAGCACTACGGGAATCCGGGCTACTACGCCGCAGCTCCACCGGAGATCTGCGACTCTCCCCGCAGGCGATTCGTCGTCTCGGCAAGACGCTGCTGAAGGATCTTGGCCAGTTATCGGATCGTCAGGGCCAACGTGATACCCGACATGCCGGAGCAGCCGGTGAACTGACCGGAGCCACCCGATCCTGGCAGTTCGGCGACGTTGAACCCTGGAATGTTACCCGCACGATAACCAACGCCATCACTCGCACTGTTTCGGCCGGAGAAGACCAACGTACCGGATTGCAACTACAAGTAGAAGATGTCGAGATTCAGGAGACCGAGGCCCGCAGCCAAGCCGCAGTGGCCCTACTGGTTGATACGTCCTTCTCGATGGCAGCCGAAGGCCGCTGGATACCGATGAAGCGCATGGCACTAGCTTTACATCAGCTCATCTCCACTCGTTTTCGTGGCGATGAGCTGCAACTCATTAACTTTGGTCGCTACGCCAGTCAGGTACAGCTGGAAGAACTGACCACCATGGCACCAATGTATGAACAGGGCACGAATTTACATCACGGGCTTCTACTTGCAATGCGATTCTTCCGCAAGCACCCGGCAATGCGTCCGATGCTGCTGGTGGTTACCGACGGGGAGCCTACAGCGCATCTAATGCCAGATGGCGAATCGTTCTTCTCCTATCCGCCTATGCCAGATACACTGCGTTCGACCATACGGGAACTCGATAAAATAGGGCGGCTAAACGCTGAGGTTACGTTTTTTCGACTGGGTGATGATCCGGGGCTCAAGCAGTTTCTCGAAGCTATGGCCCGTCGCGTTGACGGTAAAGTTGTGGCTCCGGATGCACGCGATCTTGGTGCTGCGGTCGTCAATGAGTTTCTACACTCACGGCAACCACATTTTCCTTCCGGATTCTGACCACACCGTGGCAAACAACGACTGGGTAAAAAAAACACGCCGGTAAGCAATATGGTTACTGGCCCAACGGGTCGTCTGATTTATCCAGCGCAACCCGAACCAGCCCGGCGGCTAAACGTGGCCGATCTTTGACATCAACGAGTTCTGCCAGCTCATCAGCCTCGGTTGGCAAATCGATCTGTTGAGCCCCTTGCATTGCCTTTTTGTCAAAATACGGGCCGATATCAGGCCAGATCCCTTGGACTTCGCGCAAGAAAATGGACGCACCGGTAGGACCAATACCTGGAAACTGTTGTAACCGGTTCGCTACCTGGCGGGTGGTCTCTGCAGCATCTCGGAGTTTGCGCAGATCGCCACTATATTCGTCTAAGAGCAATTGCGCGCCGTCTCCAAGCATCGTTGCTGTACTCTCATCGAACCTTCGATAGTGTCCCCGTCCCAGGGCATCAACTCGCTGCTGCCAAGTGGCCTCCACCATATGCTGCGGTGTCCGAAAACCTGCAGCCGAAAGTTCCTTAGCTGCGGCCACCCCAATATCCGAACTAATTCGTGCCGAGAGCAATGTGGACAGCACTAGCAATTGATAAAGTGGTGACGGCTTGTCCTTAAGAGGGATTTTTGCCTGTTCAACGAAAGTCGTACCGAAACGCTCAAGAACAGTTTCCACTGTTTGTGACCGGTCCATTTCACATCACCCCACTGGTTGTAGTTAAGCTTTGTGACGCTGTTGTAACCGTGCAGTACCTGCCACTGTACCTGCAATAGAAAACCCCTCGCCTTCTGAGGATATAGAACTTATCGTGGGGGCATGATGATTTCACCGCATCCAACAGCTGCCGAACTCTTTGATATATCAGACGAGGAGATGCGCTCTCGCAAGAGCCTGAAATGGTCTAACGTCGAGCCAGATGTGCTTCCGGCATGGGTTGCCGAAATGGATGTCCAGTTGGCACCGGCCATCACCAATGCGCTTCAGCAGGCCCTATCCCGCCATGATGCCGGATACCCAGGATCCGATGAGGCACTCAGCCAGGCTTTTGCAAGTTTTGCTCAGGACCGGTGGAACTGGTCCATCGATACAGAGCACATCAGCGTTCATATTGATGCAGCGAGTATAGCTGCCAAACTGATGCGCGAATATGCTGGGGCTGATGGCAAAGTGATGATTATGCCACCGGTGTATAATCGCTTCTACGATTGGATGACAGTAGGCGGTGTGCGCCCCTATGAGGTTCCGTTGACCGAATGCTCCCAGGGTGGTTTCTTCGACCTCGAGGGAATCGAAGCCGGCCTGAAATCCGGTATTCGAGTGATTTTGCTATGTAATCCGCATAATCCGCTGGGACGAGTATTTGCTAAGGAAGAACTTAGCAATGTTGCCACACTGGCTCAGCAGTACGATGCCGTGGTTCTTTCTGATGAGATCCATGCTCCCCTGGTGCATCCCGGAGTTGAATACACGCCGTGGTTAACCGTATCTCAGGCAGCCCAACACACCGGAATAGCTTTACATACGGCAACTAAATCGTGGAATTTTGCGGGCCTGAAATGCGGTATCGCGGTGCGTTCAAGTTCTGGCCCATGGCCGGGGCACTTCGATCCTAAGATGGCACTGACTGATGCCGGATTCTGGGGGATCTTAGCAACAGAAGCAGCTTTTAGCCGATCTCGAGAGTGGTTGGATACTGTTCGTGAACATTTCCACGACCAAACCACACGTCTAACAAACTTGCTAAAAGAACATCTTCCCGGAGTGGCATTTCATCCGCCAAAAGCCAGTTTTTTGGCCTGGCTAGATTTCACCAATACGGATCTGTCCGAAGAACCCGCTGACTACTTCCTGCGCGAAGCCAGAGTTGCGCTCAATCCAGGGATAAATTTCGGTGCGGTAGGCCAAAGCTGTGCACGGTTAAATATGGGCACCTCAGCTGAACGATTGGAACGGATCGTTACAGCTATGGGACAAGCTTGGCCTCCCAACACGCGATAGCCCGGATGACGGTTACTGTTCGGATAGCGCTTCGGCAATATCTTGTCGTGGTCGACGATTGGCTTCAACGTCGAGACCGCGCATACCAAACAAAGCG
>DXHA01000063.1 GCA_019113675.1 Candidatus Yaniella excrementigallinarum | reverse complement strand
CAGTGTCTCGAATGACCGCCCTGGCCCGCGAAGGTCAACTCGGCGAAAAGGCAATGTAACGGTGCATACCAAGTGATGATGCTCAGCGTTTAAATAGGATGACGGGCATCGCACGAAAATAAGGCCTTGGTGATATTCACCAAGGCCTTATCCCTATGAGCTGAGCGGATGACGGGATTCGAACCCGCGACCCACACCTTGGCAAGGTGGTGCTCTAGCCAGCTGAGCTACATCCGCATGAATTACCAGAGTAATTCAGTGCGCGATACTGGACTCGAACCAGTGACCTCTTCCGTGTCGGGGAAGCGCGCTAACCAACTGCGCCAATCGCGCTTGTGTTTCACATAGTGAAACTCAAGCCATGCAGATCCTAACATTAGCAGTTTTTGCTGCAATGTTGAAAATCCGATCGAGGTGGGGACGGGAATCGAACCCGCGTACGCGGCTTTGCAGGCCGCTGCCTCACCACTCGGCCACCCCACCCTGAGGGTGTTGCGAGCGGATGACGGGATTCGAACCCGCGACCCCCACCTTGGCAAGGTGGTGCTCTAGCCAGCTGAGCTACATCCGCAGAACAAAGATGAGCAACTCTATGGGCTGTTCACCGTGCGTCCAACAGATTGAAACTATACCCAATCAAAATTCAAAAGCGCAAATCAGACTCTCCGATGACTTTTACCGTGACAGAAAGTCTTAGCGTGTCCGTCGAATGAATAATAATAGAGGTATGACTCAACCACAGCTTGCACACCAAACGCCCGCCGGAAGGATGTATGCCAGATCCGTGACGGGGCTACCCGAGGTTCCGTCTATTACTACCGTTATCGGAATGCAGCACGTGGATTTAACAGGTTGGGCCTGCCACATGGCAACAACCCAATTAATTTCCGATGCTCGTTTGGCTGAGGCAATCGGATCCGAAGCCAAACTCAAGACGCTGGCGCGTCAGTCTAATGATGCCGCCGACCGATACCGTGATGGTGCAGCAGCTCGTGGTGATCGAGTGCATAACTATGCCGAGCAGGTGGCCCTTCGCCAATTGGGGATGCCACATAATCTGAGTCAAGCTCGTGACGCGTTGGCTGAACACAACGAATCCGGTTTCGCAGATCGCTTTGATGAATGGTGGCAAAGCTACCAAGTGAAGCCTTTGGCGGCTGAACTTACCGTCTGGAACCATACGGTGGGCTATGCAGGAACATTGGATCTGGTTGCAGAAATCGGTGGTCGAGTCTGCCTAATTGACTACAAGACCCGAGGCACTGACCGATCTGGACGTGTGAAAAGTCTCAATTCCAATGTGGTGATGCAGTTGGCAGCCGGATACAAAGCCGAAGAATCATTAGTTGATGCACAGGCTGGCACCTGGGAACCATGGGCTTATGGGCAAGACGCAATGTTGCTTGGGGTTGCTATCGGCGAGACAGAAGTCGCCGCCTACCAAGCTAAGCCCCAGATATTGGCCCAATACTGGCAGAAATTCTGGGCCCTGCGTCAGGTGTGGCAGTATCAGCAAGCTGTCGACTCTGCACCGAACCCACTGCAACCTATTGGGCCACCTGTTGCTACTACGCAACAATCCTGAGGAATCACTACATACTGCCCTGGCTACCCTGACGGCATTGGGTAGTCTTATGCACGTGAGTGTATTATCCATCCGAACGGTTCCAGATCCCGTTCTTCGTAGCCCAGTAACCCAGGTAGCTGATAGTCGTTTTGGTTCAGCAAGTCTTGAACGTCTCATTGACTCGATGCACGAAACCATGGACATCGTTGACGGAGTAGGATTAGCCGGTCCACAGGTTGGGGTCAGTCAGGCAATCTTTGTGTTTCATATCGACGAACGCCGCGGTCACGTTATTAATCCCAGCATTGAAATCTGGGGAGAAACCATGACGGAACCCCGCGAAGGGTGCTTGTCAGTGCCCGAATTGTACTTCACTCCACCGAGGGCGCAATATGCCAAAGTCACCGGAAAAAACCATACCGGTCAGCCCGTTGAATACCAGGGCGAGGGGCTATTTGCCCGGATGTTGCAACATGAGGTTGACCATCTGTTTGGTTATTTATTTGTTGATCGACTCGAAGACGAACAATTCCGTCAAGCGCGCCGTGCAATGGCTTCCCCCGAGTTTACTGAGGCCACCAAACGGATTACCTCGCAACGCTCAGTCGATATTAGTTCTGCTTTTGGCACCGGCTCAGCTTTTAGTAACCCCACCTCGTAAGGATGTCCATGAGAATTCTTTTCGCCGGTACGCCACAACCAGCCGTAGCGTCGTTAGATGCACTCGTTGAAGCAGGACACCAGGTTGTTGGCGTGCTAACCCGTACCGATGCAAAAGTTGGCCGAAAACGAGTGCTTACTCCATCACCTGTAGCGATGCGAGCAGCGGAGCTGGGATTGCCGATCATTAAAGCCAATAGTTTTAACGGCGCTGAAGGTCGCGCAGCTATCGCCGATTTGCAGGCACTGCAACCCGATATCGGGGCGGTTGTGGCCTACGGTGGGCTGTTGCCACAACACGTTCTAGAAATGTTCCCCAATGGTTGGGTAAATCTACATTTTTCTTTACTTCCAGCATACCGTGGTGCAGCACCTGTGCAGTGGGCCATTATCAATCAAGAACAAGAAACCGGCGCAGCCGTCTTCCAGCTGGAAACCGGCTTGGATACCGGACCGGTGTATGCCACACTTCAACGCCGTCTCGATCAGGAAGAAACGGCCGGAGAAGTGCTGGCCGATCTTTCTATCAGTGGTGGCAAGCTACTAGCCACTACGCTGTTCAGTATTGCTGACGGTACCGCTGTGGCTACTGTTCAAGAAGGTAAGGTTAGCTGGGCACCTAAAATTACTCGTCACGATACGCAGGTAGACGCCCACCAACCAGCCAATGCAGTGCAGGCACTTATTAACGGTGTCTCACCTGTACCAGGTGCCTGGGCAATATTGGAAGGGGACGAAACCACACAGCAGCGACTTAAAATCGGAAGAGCGCTGCCCGTATTGGAAGCACCAGGTCATGATAAAAGCCCTGGTGCATTTATTTTCGAGTCACACCGCGTATTGTTGGTATGCCACGATGGTGTCATTGAACTCACAGAAGTTCAGCCGTCCGGTAAGAAAATGATGCGGGCCACAGATTGGGCTCGCGGCGTTGACGAATCGATTCGTTTGCATACTTCAGCAACGCATCCAAATGAGTTTGACCAGAATTAGAGGATAAACACTTTGGCAGATGACACTGCAAAGCAACGCAGAAATGAAAAGGGCCGTGAACGCAACCGCGGAAAATACGGCCGCAAACGCCAATATTCCGCCAAAGCGCCCGCACAGCGTTCCCGATTAGCCGGTTCGGCCCGGCTGACCGCTTTTCAGGTGCTGCAGGCAGTTACTCATGAAGATGCTTACGCAAACCTTGTACTACCCACCCGGATTCGTCGTAACGCACTGGACCGTCAAGACGCGGCATTTGCTACAGAACTCACCTATGGCACCCTCCGTTGGACCGGCACCTATGACGCAATATTGGATAGGTGTGTGGACCGACCATTAGCTAAGCTTGATAAACCTGTTCTGGACGCACTGCGTTTGGGGGCCCATCAACTACTTAATATGCGAGTACCGGGCCACGCCGCATTGGACACTACTGTTGCGCTGGTGCGCTCCGAAATCGGCTCAGGTCCAAGTGGACTAGTCAACGCCGTACTGCGCAAGGTCAGCAAGCAAACGTTCGAAGCATGGCTAGACGAAATTGCACCCGGACAATCCGATGACGATTTAGCCATCCGACATGCCCATCCCACCTGGATCCTGCGTGCCATTAAACAAGCAATGCTAGCTAACGGCCGTAACCCAGATGAGTTGCCCGAGGTATTGACAGCCAATAATCTTGCCCCAGAACTTAATCTGATCGCTCTGCCCGATCTTGGCAATTTAGAAGCTGTGTTAGACCATGGCGCCACCAAGTCGACGTTGGCGCCAGATGCGGCGGTATTTGCCGGTGGGGATGCTGGCCGGATACCAGGCGTTGCCGATGGCACCGTACGCGTGCAAGATATTGGGTCCCAACTAACAGCTCGTGGGCTTATTGGCGCACGTGAGGTCGGTTCTGGTGAGACCTGGTTGGATATGTCCGCTGGCCCCGGTGGTAAGGCCGCAGTGCTTGGTGCATTGGCACAATCTCACGGTGCTACCTTGCAGGCTAATGACATTTCAGAACATCGCATCCAATTGGTCAAAAAAGCACTACGTGTTATCGACGATAGTGTGTGGACCACAACGGTGTCAGACGGCGTAGAACTTGCCGATGAACCCGCTAACGCGCAACACTTTGACCGTATTCTGCTTGATGCTCCATGCACCGGGCTCGGGGCACTGCGTCGTCGTCCAGAATCGCGTTGGCGCCGAACACCGCAAGACCTGGCTACGCTCACACAGCTACAGTCGCAACTGTTAGACGCAGCGACCAAAATGCTAAAACCGGGTGGACTACTCGCCTATGTGACCTGTTCCCCACACATTGCTGAAACAACACTGCAGATCACCGATGTGATGAAACGCCACCCAGATCTCCGTTTATTGGATTCCGCCACCGTGATGCAAACAGTAGCCAAGCAACACAATGGGGCATCAGCCTTAATCCGAGAGACCATTACCCAAAGTGATAGCGCGTCAAATACCGTGCAGTTATGGCCCGATCTGCATAAGACTGACGCCATGTTCTTTGCTCTACTAACCCGCTAAGCATAATAAATACCGCTTTGAAGGAGCCCCATCGATAATGCATATCAATCCGTCTATTTTATCTGCTGATTTCGCTCGACTGGCTGACGAAATTGCTAGGGTTCATAACTCAGATGCCATCCATGTTGATGTGATGGATAATCACTTTGTGCCTAACCTCACCATGGGCGTTCCGGTGGTCAAAGCGATCCGTGCGGCAACCGATAAGCCACTGGATATTCATTTGATGATCGAAGATGCCGATCGTTGGGCGCCAGATTATGCTGATCTTGGCGCCGAATCGGTAACTTTCCATGTGGAAGCTTCCGGGGCTCCAATTCGTTTGGCACGTGAGCTACGTGCCCGCGGTTCTCAAGCTGCTATGGCATTGAAACCGGCTACACCCATCGAACCGTATATGGATATGCTCACTGAATTGGACATGGTGCTGCTTATGACGGTTGAACCGGGTTTTGGCGGGCAGGCTTTCTTAGATGTGGTGCTGCCAAAGATTCGGCGCGCACGACAAGCCATTGAAGATGCCGGTGTACCGATCGCATTACAAGTTGATGGGGGAGTAGGCACGGACACAATTGAACGAGCCGCCGAAGCTGGTGCTGATGTTTTCGTTGCCGGTTCAGCGGTCTACGCTGCTGATGACCCAGCACAAGCCATTGACGACCTACGCCAGTTGGCTCGTGGGGCGCAAGGCTAAAAGGGGAAAATAGCATGCAGTGGCTAATCGATCTTTTCAATTGGACAATCCCAATTGGTGGCGGTGGGCTGCTGATGCGCGAAGTTTTCGGCAATGTGTTTGGCCTGGCCTCGGCCCTGGGCGGCATACGACGAAAAATATGGGCCTGGCCGGTAGGTATTATCGGAAATCTCACGCTTTTATCGGTGTTTTTAGGCAGCATCTTTGGTGGCGCAGATACCGCTAATTTGCTTGGTCAAGCCGGTCGACAAATCATGTTTATTACCGTGTCAGTTTATGGTTGGGTTCAGTGGCGCAAATCCCAACAAGCTGGGTCAGCAGATGACTCAGCCATTGTGCCTGAGTGGGCATCATGGCCGGTACGAATTGGCTTGGTAGTCACACTGGTCGGCGGTACCATCCTGTTGACCCCAGTCTTTCGTGCCCTTGGATCCTTTGAACCGGTGTGGGCTGATGCTTGGACTTTCGTAGGATCGCTACTGGCCACCTTTGGTATGGCTAAGGGATGGGTGGAATTCTGGCTCATCTGGGTCATCGTGGACGTTGTTGGCGTGCCCTTACTATTTTCAGCTGGCTATTATGCAACCGCCTTTATGTATGTCTTCTACGGTGGATTCACCCTCATTGGATTTTTTATTTGGGCTCGGGCACGTGCCAAAGAAAAACCTGCTGTGGAAACGTTGAGGCTGGATCCAACGCTGCAAGATACCCCGCCCGATGAAAAAAACTAAGTTTACGTCATGAACTGCATCCTTGTAGGTTGATGCTGTGCGGAACAACTACGCTAGTACTGTGAAAACCTTCGAAGAACTTTTTGCTGAGCTAACAGATAAAGCGCGCACCCGCCCGGAAGGCTCCGGGACGGTACAACAACTCGATGCCGGGGTGCATGCAATCGGTAAGAAAGTTGTTGAAGAAGCCGCCGAGGTCTGGATGGCCGCACGTTATGAGACCACAGATGAAACAGCCGAGGAAATATCCCAGCTGCTGTACCACCTCCAAGTCATGATGCTGGCCAAAGGTATCTCACTGGAAGACGTCTACAAATACCTCTAACTAGGAGAATCGAACGCAATATGTTGCGCATTGCTGTGCCCAATAAGGGCTCGTTGTCTGACGCAGCTCGTGAAACCCTGAGCGAAGCTGGTTACCGACAACGTCGTGATTCTAAAGAACTGGTGCTCGTAGACCCGGAGAATAAGGTGGAGTTCTTCTACCTACGCCCCCGTGATATCGCGATTTACGTGGCTAAAGGCTCGCTTGATGCAGGGCTTACCGGTCGGGATTTGTTCTTAGACGCCCAAGTCGGCGACGCTGCCGAAGAACTGATGGGGTTAGGTTTTGCGCGTTCTACATTCCGATTCGCGGCACCCGAAGGTGCTTTTACATCGGTAAAAGAGCTCGCCGGTAAACGGATTGCGACCTCCTATGACGGTTTATTATCCGACTATTTGAAGTCTTCAGATATTCAGCCCGAGCGAATCGTACACCTGGATGGAGCAGTTGAATCATCAGTATCACTGGGGGTTGCAGACGCTATTGCCGACGTCGTGGAAACCGGGTCAACACTGAAATCAGCCGGTATGGAGATCCTGGGCGAGCCCATTTTAGATTCCGAAGCCATTTTGATCGGCCAGCGGAGTAAATACCCAGCCGGATTGGATAAACTCATTCAACGCTTGCACGGTGTTTTAGTAGCCCGTGAGTACGTCATGGTTGATTATGATGTGCCAAAAGACCACATGGACGACGCCCTGAAAGTCACACCGGGCTTGGAATCCCCAACGATTTCTCCATTAGCTGATGACCGGTGGGTCGCCGTTCGTTCAATGGCTAGGAAAAAGGATATGAACCGCATCATGGATGAGCTCTACGAAATGGGAGCGAAAGCCATTCTTGCCTCGGCAATTCATGCCATCCGTCTGTAAAAATATACTATCGCGAGGAAGACCATGAGCACAGCAATCCGCGTCATCCCATGTCTAGACGTCAAGAACGGCAGGGTCGTTAAAGGCGTAAACTTTGAAAACCTTCGAGACGCCGGTGACCCAGCAGAACTAGCCAGCCGCTATAACGCTGCGGGCGCCGATGAGATCACCTTCCTCG
Organism: Candidatus Yaniella excrementigallinarum; assembly: GCA_019113675.1. Taxonomy (GTDB): domain Bacteria; phylum Actinomycetota; class Actinomycetes; order Actinomycetales; family Micrococcaceae; genus Yaniella; species Yaniella excrementigallinarum. Next base: position 2,588 of record DXHA01000063.1, on the reverse strand, counting down.
ACGTTACTGCAACTACCGAGCACCGTGAGACCACCTATGCACTCGTCGACAGTACTGCTAAGGAAGTGTTCATTCCTTTAACGGTTGGTGGCGGCATCCGCAGCGTGGAACAAGTGCGCGAACTATTACAACACGGGGCAGACAAGGTATCTGTTAGCTCTGCGGCAGTGGAGCAACCCGAATTGATTAACCAGATCGCCCAAACCTGGGGTGCCCAGGCCCTGGTGCTGTCCTTAGACGCACAATCTAATACCGATATGCCATCTGGCTATGAGGTAATGATCAAAGGCGGCAAACACGGCACCAACAAAGATGCCATTGCCTGGGTAAAAGAAGCTGAAGAACGCGGTGTCGGGGAAATCCTCATCAACTCGATTGATGCCGACGGTACTCGTGACGGTTTCGATCTTAAAATGATCAAAACCGTTCGTGATGCAGTATCCGTGCCACTGATTGCTTCCGGGGGAGCAGGGGAACCAGCGCATTTCCCCCCGGCTATTGAAGCTGGAGCAAATGCAGTTTTGGCAGCCTCGCTGTTCCACTATGGTTCCGATGACATGATCGGTCAGGTCAAAGACGCTCTTGAAACTGCCGGCTATCCGGTCCGGCGCTAACTCATCTAGTTACGGACGGTCAATAAGTACCAGCGCATGATCGGGCCGGCCAAGGGCATGAAGAACCAGTTCCCCAGCCGGTCCGGTCACATAAGTCAGTGTCGTGCCGCGCTTGGCCACGATGCGTTCCCCATTGGTCCGCACCAAAACATACCCGGTCTTGGCATTTACATAGTATTTTCTAGCTTGTTCGCGCAATTGTTCAAATAACGCTGAAGCATACTCGTCAGTTAGCTTTCGTGGCGCCCAGCGGGTCTGAGCACGCCGAATATCTTCGGTGTGGAGAAAAAGCGTTAATAACGGGCTTTCAAGCTCCTGTCGACGAGAAGCCACGGTACGTCGAATCCGCTTGAGTAACGATTCGCGCTGAGCTGCCGGGGGTTTCTGTGGGCCATCGCCAATTTTGCGTACCAGATTATAGAACGCTTTGCGGGAAGTCGACTCATCAGCCAACTCATCAACAGCAGTTTGTAGCGCTGCAGAAGACGTTCCATGACCCAGCCTTACCAGCTCATGGGGATTTTCGTGTAGGAATACTGAGGCAGCTAGGTGCTGTGTTTGCCACTGTTCCACGAGGGTGGGCTCATTGGGTCCGGCGGCATATAAGGCCGCGACGAAGGCAGCACGCGAGGCAGCGACAAAGTCGTTGTCGCTGTCACGCTCATGAGTCCCCGCAGAAAGTTTGGTCACATATGAGAAATTATCACGTGTTGGTCAGTGGCAACAGCAGACAAGCCGTCCTACACTAGATTCACCATGAACAATTCTGAAGTTTCGCCGCCCGAATCAGATCTGGACCCACAGCTCGCGCTCCGGCTGAAACGTAATAGCAACGGTCTCATCCCAGCAATCGTCCAAGACAATGAAAGCCGCGAAGTATTGATGCTTGGCTGGATGGATGACCAAGCCCTGCATCTAACAATGACAACCGGACGTGCTTGGTATTGGTCACGTTCTCGTGGCGAATACTGGCGTAAGGGAGACACATCCGGACATACGCAACATGTCGTTTCAGTAGCATTAGACTGCGATAATGACACGGTATTAGTACAAGTGAGACAGCACGGTCCGGCATGTCACACAGGAACCCCCACGTGCTTTACCGACCGGAACCTCACGGTTGCCGGCACAGAATAATTTATTGTCCCACGGAAAGAACAATATGCGTGATATTGGTCCAGTGTTTCCAACCCGTGAAGCCTTTCACCAACTAGCAGCTGCCCAGCACAAGGTCATTCCAGTAACCGCGACACTGCTGCCAGATGGCCTGACTCCGGTTGGCATCTACCGGCGTCTCGCCAATGACGCCCCAGGAACCTTTTTGCTGGAGTCTGCAGCCCAAGACGGTACCTGGTCGCGTTACTCGTTTATTGGTGCTGGCACAGCTGCCACTTTGACAGAACACAACGGTCAGGCCGTGTGGCAGGGTCGTGTTCCCGAGGGGGTACCGGCAACCGGAACTCCATTGCAAGTCTTAGAACAGTCCCTGCAATTTCTCGCTACTGATGCTCGCGCTGATATTTCGGATACGTTGCCGCATCTGGTCTCTGGTTTTGTTGGCTTTCTGGGCTGGGATACGGTGCGTGCATGGGTTGAATTGGGAGACGGCCCACAAGACGACCTGAACCTACCTTCCATGGCCATGAATTTAGTTACCGATCTAGCTATTCATGACTCCTGGGACGGCACCGTCACACTGGTTGCCAACGCGATCAACTTCAACGGTGAAGCCTCCGGGGTTGATGACGCTTATGATCGCGCCTTAGCCCGATTAGAGGATATGATCCAACGTCTGGCTGAACCGGTAGCTGACCCAGTCTCAGTTGCCCCTGAGGGATGGTTAGAGCGGGATTTTTCCGCTGAAATAGATCACTCATGGCACGAACAAAACTTTCTCAATGCGGTACGAAAAACCCAGCAATCCATCCGTGACGGTGAAATGTCACAACTGGTTATTTCTCGACGGTTCACTAC
>DXHA01000062.1 GCA_019113675.1 Candidatus Yaniella excrementigallinarum | reverse complement strand
TTGGCCGCGCTTCGATTTGGGTACGGCAATGGCTTTTTTGATGTGCAATATCCCCCGAATTTCATCGGCGTTACCATCGGTAACCGGGAAGCGAGAAAAGCCGGTGCGTCGGGCAAAGGTCAAAACTTCATCAAGAGTTTGGTCTGCTTCAATGGTTTCCATGTCCATTCTGGGAGTCATGACATCTGCAGCCGTGCGAGCCGAAAATTTCAGGGTGCGGTCCACAAAGGTGGCTGTCCTAGTATCAAGCGTGCCCATTTCGGCAGAGCGTCGTACCAGCGAAGACAGTTCTTCTGGGGTGCGAGCTCCCGAAAGTTCCTCTTGAGCAATAATGCCAAAGCGTGCTAGAACCCAGTTAGAAAAATTATTTAAGCCAGCGACGATGGGGCGAAAAACAGCGGTAAAAACCAACTGTGGCCGTACCAAAAGCCGAGCGATGGGCATTGCTTTGGCTAACGATAGGTTTTTTGGAATTAATTCGCCAATCAGCATCGACAGGCCGGTTCCGATAATCATCGCAATAGTCAACGACACCGAATAGGTCAGCGCCTCATTATCGCCTGTCAGTGGCTCCAACGGTGTCATCAGTAACCGGCCCAGCGAAGGTTCCAAAAAGAACCCGGTCAACAGTGCGGTTAGCGTAATACCTAACTGACAAGACGATAGTTGAGTTGAAAGCGATTTAAGCGCTTTCAACACTGGCTTGGCACCCTTATCTCCATCGTCAACCATGCGCTGCACAGTTGGAACGTCAAGAGAGATCAGGGAGAACTCAATGGCGACAAAAAACCCGTTGCCAAGGATCAATAACAGACTGACCCCGAATAATAGCCATTCCATTACCACACTGGATCACCAACTTGGCATGTTTCTACCAAGCTAGGGCTGTGTAGTTTAGGCCAACTTGGAGGCTCCAGTTCATTCGCCGCAGTATGGCGATGTGTCTTGGGGGTCGTGCGTGTGGCACGTCTGTGATAGTCCATGGTGCACTTTATTATAAGGCTTTTCCTTTACCAGGAGCTGGCAACTGGTCGTCCTTCGTCGTATCCTCCTGCCGACTGGATTCCTACTACGGCACGTTCGTGAAATTCTGCAAGATCTTTAGCACCGGCGTAGGTCATCGAGGACCGCACACCTGCGGTGATATCGTCAAGCAGATCTTCAACCGAAGGATACGTTGGGTCAACGTACATTTTGGACCCGGAAACGCCCTCTTCAAAAAACGCTTTCCGAGCACGATCAAAGGCATCGTCTTTACGCGTGCGGGCCGAAACAGCTCGAGCCGAAGCCATACCGAAGTTTTCTTTATACTTTCGACCGTCATGGTCGGTAAACATGTCCCCCGGCGATTCAAGTACTCCGGCAAACCAGGACCCAATCATTACTTGGGATGCACCGGCAGCCAATGCTAGGGCCACATCGCGTGGGTGTTTGATACCGCCATCAGCCCAGACGTGCTTGCCGTGGCTGGCGGCTGCTTGAGCACATTCATGTACGGCAGAAAATTGTGGGCGCCCCACAGCCGTCATCATCCGGGTGGTGCACATTGCTCCGGGACCAACACCTACTTTCAAAATATCGGCTCCAGCTTCGATCAGATCATGGGTAGCATCGGCCGAAACAACATTGCCGGCCACGATGGGAACCGGTAGGTCAGCAAGACTACGTAGAGCAGACAACATTTTTTCCTGATGGCCATGTGCGGTATCGACAACTAGCACGTCGACTCCGTGTTCAATAAGTTTTTCCGCGTACTGGGCAACATCAGCGTTGACACCAACGGCTGCACCCACACGCAACCGGGCCCGATCGTCGGTAGCTGGAGTGAAAATGGTGGAGCGCAGCACCCCGTTTTGGGTCAGCACTCCGACAAGATGGGTGCCATCAACTACCGGTGCGTAATTGACTTGGGCGTCATGCATTTTCATATAGAGGCTGCGTAGTGCTTTATCACGCGCATCCTGCGGCAAACCCCGGAGCTCATCAGCTGCGACCGTAAGCAATGGTTCACGTAGCAGTGACTGTACCGAAGCAAACTGGTCGATGCTTTCGGTATCGGCAATGTGCACGATTCCCAATAAGGCACGATCATCATCAACAACGCACACCGCCGGATGATTTCGTTTCTCTGCCAGATGCCGAACATCTAGCACGCGGTCATCCAGCCCAACATACAGCGGCGTCTCAAACATCGTGTCACGAGATTTCACCCAGCTGATGGATTCTTGCAAAAGGTGCAATGGGGTATCCTGCGGAAAAATCCCGATTCCACCACGTCGTGCCATAGTTTCAACCATGCGCCGTCCAGTAACACCATTCATATTTGACGAAACAATTGGAATGGTAGTTCCAGTACCGTCGGTCGAAGAAATATCTACGTCCATGCGCGAACTAATCTGTGAATAGGACGGCACAAGAAAAACGTCGGAATAGGTTAAGTCAGTCGTGACAGGATTAAGAAAACGCATGCTTCTATCATGACAGCTTTTCAATCACCTAGCAGCCATTGTCCACCGTGCATGAAGAATAAGCAGTGCCGCAAATCACATTTATCTCGGTGTTTTTTGCGTGCAGCCAACCTGAGTGCAATCGAAAGTATTTTGTAGCCATTTACCGCACGATATAACTATGATGGGTGCAGTTGCCTTTGACGGAAGCCTTGAGTGAGCCTACATTCACCCAGGGTCAAATACCGGGACACCGTCATCGGCCTGAGACGGCGAGTTTCGTCGTGCCCGGCGTTACGAGCCTCGCCACGTGTACGCACAACAACAAAGAACTTACGGAAGAGGCCTTCACCGTGCCAGAACTTACGTCCGCCCAGCTCTCCGAGGAATTTCCCGGCAACGAATGGCTTGTTGCGGATATCTACGAAAAGTACAAGGCGGATAAGTCTTCTGTGGATGAAAAATGGGCCGAGATCTTCGCCCGTTTAGAAGCTGCCAAATCTTCTGGCGCATCGCAGAAGTCAGCTCCAAAGCAATCCGCTGCACCAGCAGAATCCGCACAGGCTAAACCTGCCAAACCAGCTGCCGCAGCGGAGCAAAAGACTCAAAAGTCCGAACCCGCCGCACCATCAGCTGAGGAGGCAAAACCGCCTCAACCAAAAGTTCGACGCGCAGAAACCTCACCACTTGCTATAACCTCTGAACCATCCCGTGCAGCGCAAGAACAACGTGCAGCACAAGAAGAAGCACAAGAGGATAAAGAAGACGAATGGGTTCGGCTGCGCGGTATGCCCGGGGCCATTGCGGCCAATATGGATGCCTCATTATCGATGCCGACCGCGACCACCGTTCGCGACATGCCAGTCAAGGCGCTCATCGATAACCGCACCACGATCAATAACCACCTGCAGCGTACCCGTGGTGGCCGTGTCTCCTTTACCCACCTGATCGGTTACGCCGTGATCCGCGCGCTGGTAAAGCACCCAGAGATGAACGCGATTTATCGTGAAGAAGACGGCAAGAAATTCAAAGTCAACCCGGCTCATATTAACTTTGGGCTTGCCATTGATATCGCTGGTTCCAAGGGAGAACGTGCACTTGTTCAGCCTTCATTGAAGGCCGTTG
>DXHA01000005.1 GCA_019113675.1 Candidatus Yaniella excrementigallinarum | reverse complement strand
AGACCAAGCCCTTGACAAAAACGCATGATAGTTAACAGCGCCGGCGCCCACAATCCAATAGTGAAATAGGTGGGGAGCAAGCCAATTACAAACGTGGCAATCCCCATCGTCAGCAGGGCACCAATCAGCGTTGCCTTCCGGCCAATCCGATCACCCATGTGGCCAAAGATGATTGAACCAAGCGGCCGAGCGACAAAGGCTGCTCCGAAAGTAGCCATCGAGGCCAGTAGCGCAATCTGCGGATTGTCTCCCGGGAAGAAGATTAGCGGGAAGACTGAGACAGCCGCTGTGGCATAAATATAGAAATCATAGAATTCAATTGTGGTGCCTACTAATGAGGCCAGGATAATCTTCCAGCGCGCAACGCCAAGATCACTATCCTGTACACCACGCGGAGTCGCTGTTTGTTGGGTGCTCATCGGGAGTACTTTCGTGACGGATATGAAAATATTTCAGGTGGCATCCAGTTCGTGGGAAGCTGTATGCCACCTGTGAAAACATGACTTAGTGTACTGGCTAATTATTCAACACGTCACAGCCCAGTAAAATGTTACTCCTCGATGGTTGCCAGCGCGGCGCCAGCGTTTACACTGCTACCAATCTCTGCGGTCAGATCAGTGACCTTACCGGCCTTATGCGCAATGATTGGCTGTTCCATTTTCATAGCTTCTAGAACCAAAATTAGGTCGCCTTCCGAAACTTCATCGCCAACTTCGACACCGACCTTGACGATTGTGCCCTGCATGGGGGAGGTAACGGTGTCGCCTGAAACGCCAGCAGCCGTGGCACCACTTGTGCCGGTTGCACTACGTGAAGGACGACGACGTTGAGGTTTCGATTCAACCGCAGCAATGCCAGCCAGTGAATCGGGCAGAGTGACTTCAACGCGTTTACCATTGACCTCAACCGTTACAGCTCGGCGCTCTTGCCCCTCGGCTTCTGGCATACCCTGTTGGTTGACTTGCGGCTGCAAATCGTTGATGAAGTCTGTTTCGATCCACCGGGTGTGGACAGTAAACGGACCATCCGATGGGATTTTTTGTTCGGGTTGATCTAGCTCTGGTGCAAAATTGGGATCTTGAATCACCCTGCGGTGAAACGGCAATACAGTGGCCAATCCTGCAATACGCATTTCTGTCAGTGCCCGGTGGGAACGTTGTAGCGCTTGTTTGCGGTCATTACCGGTAATAATGAGTTTGGCAACCATCGAATCGAAAGCGCCAGAAATCGTTTCGCCTTCTTCAATGCCGGTGTCAATGCGTACACCTGGGCCGCCTGGCAGCCGCATCTTGGTAATCGTGCCGGGAGCTGGCATAAAGTTTTGGCCGGGGTCTTCAGCGGTGATACGGAATTCAAAGGAATGACCATTAACTCGTGGATGGTCATAGCCCAAGGGCTCACCGCGAGCTATGCGGAACTGTTCACGGACTAAATCAATACCGGTGACTTCTTCTGAAACCGTATGTTCGACTTGCAGGCGAGTATTGACCTCTAAAAATGAGACTGTACCGTCTTGTCCAATAAGAAATTCACATGTGCCCGCACCTACATAACCGGCTTCTTGTAATAGCGATACGGAGGCATCATAGAGCTGTTGTTCTTGGTTTTCACTCAAGTACGGGGCAGGTGCTTCTTCAACAAGCTTCTGATTGCGGCGCTGAAGGGAGCAGTCGCGAGTGGAAACTACCACTACATTGCCAGCACTATCTGCCAAACACTGCGTCTCTAGGTGTCGCGGTGAGTCAAGGAACCGCTCCACAAAACATTCGCCACGACCAAACGCAGCGGTTGCCTCGCGTACAGCGGACTCATAAGCTTCAGGGATTTCAGATCGTTTGCGTACAACTTTGATTCCACGGCCACCGCCACCGTGGGCTGCTTTAATTGCCAATGGCAGGCCAAACTCGTCGGCGAAATCAATAACCTCTTGGGAAGATTCCACAGGATCTGTTGTCCCTGGGGCAAGCGGTGCCCCGACCTTTTGAGCGAGGTGCCGGGCTGCGACCTTATCACCCAGGGCATGAATGGAAGACGGTGGTGGTCCAATCCAGATAATGCCGGCATCGATTACCGCCTGTGCAAAGTCAGCATTTTCTGCCAAAAAACCATAGCCAGGGTGGATGGCGTCGGCTCCGGAGTCTTTAGCCGCCTTGAGCACCTTGTCCACCGATAAGTATGTGTCGGCAACGGTGTCGCCGTTCAGAGCAAATGCATGATCGGCCAATCGTACATGCATTGATTCACGATCCGGATTGGCGTAAATGGCGACAGCTTCTAGTCCTTCGTCTTGCGCGGCACGGATAACCCGGACCGCGATCTCGCCTCGATTGGCAATCAATACCTTCGAAAACGAATGGTAATTCATCGAGGATGACGCGGTGGTCATGGACATAGAAACAATTCTCCTTGGTTTGGCCCGCTTCGCAGAAATGATCCAGCATCGGATCTGTCTATCGAAGTCATCTAAGACAGCTTAGGACGCATAGGTGGGAAACATACAGAATGACGCACCGTTAGCCGGTTATGCTACGCAAAATTTGTAGGAACCCTACAAATATTATGGTTTAGTCGCGCTGATCCCACCAGCTAGTCATTGAAACTCCGACCCGCTGTAGCATCTCACGCACCGCACGTAACGATAAACCCAATACTGCATTGGGATCACCCTCAACGCCTGAAACCAAAGCGGCACCGCGTCCTTCTAAGGTGAAGCCGCCGGCTACATTTAACGGTTCACCGGTAGCCACATAGTCTTCAATTTCAGCGTCTGAGACATCAGCGAATGATACTGAAGCGCTCACGGTCTCTTGCAGTACCCGTTGCTTGTTACCGTCCATAAGCACGATAAGTGTATGTCCGCTGTGCAAGCAACCAGTTTTGCCGCGGTGAGCTCGCCACCGCTCCGTGGCGATATCGGCTTGCAACGGTTTGCCGTATGCTCGCCCTTCAAATTCAAAAACCGAATCGGCGGCTACGATGTAGGTAGGCCCGATGGTTTGGTGCTGGTCTATGATCCGATCAGTTACCGCATGAGCTTTTGCTGTGGCTAAAGCCTGTGCCAGAACATGCGGTTTAGCACTCTCTTCAACCAACGCTGCTTCATCGATATCAGCAGCTAGCTGGCTAAATGGAATACCAGCGCGCTCTAAGATATTGG
>DXHA01000061.1 GCA_019113675.1 Candidatus Yaniella excrementigallinarum | reverse complement strand
CGCCTCGGAAATCCGGTCAGCCATCGAAGAAGCCCGCGGAGAGTCCGTGGAATCACAGACTGTTGAGGACGACGATCTTGGCGTCGATGTGGATTCTGACCTAGCCGAGTTCATTCAAGTCTCCCGCCCGGAGGCAAAGTTCGAAAAGCTAATTATTTCATTTGAGCTTATCGAACGCGTTCGACACATCCTCGAGGAGCATGCCCACGCGGCACTCTTACGAGACTTTGGTTTTACCCCGGCTCACCGGTTACTCATGGAAGGCCCGGCGGGCACCGGCAAAACTGCCACGGCCGAAGTATTGGCCGCAGAGATGGGTATCCCACTGGTTACCGTTTACCTGGATAATCTGCTCAACGTCTATTCGGTAGAAGAAGATGTACCGTCGCTGCGTGAAGTGTTTGACCGTCTTGCACGCCGTCGTGCGGTCTACCTTTTCGATGTATTCGACACGATTGGTGATGATACCTCATCGGGCACAATCCGCCGGGTATTCAAAGCATTCTTACTCTTCGTAGATGTGCTGGGCAAAGGATCATTAGCCATTGCCGCAACGAACCGTCGCGGTGTGCTGGACCGTTCCATGTTCCGACACTTTGATACTGTGTTGAATTTCTCGCTGCCCACACCGGAAGAAGCCATGCGAATCATTCGGGCTGAACTGGGAGACCGCGCTCCGGAACCGATGATGAACGAAGTCGACATTTATGAACAATACTTCGAAGGATTATCGCAGGCCGAGCTGACGATCGCAGCCCAATCGGCGGCCAAAGCCACCGTAATGCGCAATGAATCCGTGGTGGATCAGGACGACCTCATCTACGCATTAACCAACCGTGGGGCATTTCTTCTCAACGATGAGTAATGGCCTACTGCTCGATAATGCGTCGCAGTAGGGGTTTGGTGCGGTAACTCAGAAACTCTCGCAGCACCACTGACGTTGAGGTACGCACAATGCCGGGAATGTCTAAAATCAGCCGGTTGACCCGGTATAGATCATCGGTAGAAAGTGCAGTCACTGTGATCCTGAGGTCAGCGTCGCCGGTGGTGGCAAAAATTTCTAGCACTTCTGGGATTTCTGACAGGGCTTTCATTGTTTGGTGGTCATAACCTTGGCGGATGGAAGCATTCATAAACGCCTCGACTTCGTAGCCCATCGAGCGTGGGGAAATGCGCCGCTGAAATGACTCCAAGGTATGAGCACTCAATTTTTGTAAACGAGACTGAACGGTGTTGCGCGAGACCCCGAGCCGCTGGGCGAGGGCAACTGTAGTGGCATCGGGCTCGTCGATCAGCGCCAAGAGCAGTCTGGCGTCGATGCCGTCTAAGTCCCGCTTCACGTTAGATGTTGACATTCTGTGCTTTCTGCCAGTGATGTTGGTGCATTTTGCTCAAGAAATTCTGAATCAGTTGATCTTACTGCTTTCATGAGTGAAGGTAACCACAGTATAACTTGTCAGGAGGCCCTCCATGGTGCAATCACCGGTACAACAAATAACTGTGGCAGAAATGATCGCCAATGTGATCATGCAGCGGACCGATCGGGTATTTGGTCTAATTGGCAACGGCAACGTTGATTTAATGTCTACCTTAACCTCAGCGCATTTCCCCCTGACCACGGTGCGCCACGAGGTCGCCGTCGTCACTGCCGCAGACGCATATTTTCGTGCTACCGGTCAAATGGCGGTAGCAACTGCCACCTACGGGGCGGGTTTCACGAATATGGCCACCGGGTTGGCTGAAGCCCAGTTAGCTCGCATCCCCATGGTCGCCGTCGTTGGCGAAGCACCAACCACTGGGCGCCGGCCATTTGATATCGATCAGCAAACCGTTACGGCAGGCTTGAATATCCCCATGCTTACTGTTGACGAGCACAACCTATCTGCGATTATGCACCAGGCCTTCGATATGGCCGCAGACGGTCAAGAACCCGTCGTGGTGCTAGTCCCGTATGACCTCAACGCAGCACCGGTGGAGCACCACAACGACGACGCTGGCAACTACACCCCGGTGGCCTTACCGCAAGCAACTGATGCTGAACTGGCTGGGATCGCCGATGCACTTGTGGCCGCCGAACGTCCGCTGATTTTGACCGGCGGGGGAGTGGTCCGCAGTGCAACCGGGCCGCTGGCAAGTGAGCTTGGCGATGCCATCGGGGCCGTCTTTATGCACTCGCTGACCGCCTCAAATGTGACCGGGTCCCCCCATTCACTGGGTATCGCCGGTGGGTTTACCCCGGAATATCGGCTTCCGGCAGTACGTGCGGCAGATATGGTGCTGATTTTGGGCGCCACCAGTAATAATTTCCAAACCCGCAAGGGCCAACTATTTGGTACCGATAACATCCACCGCATTGATTTATCCGATAAGTGGAACCTCTCGCTGCCACAAGCCAATACCGTATTCGGTGAGCTGACTGATGTGCTGCCGCGTCTGATATCCGCCGTCAACGCGCGCAGCCCTCAGCCATCAACTTATCGTGAGCAGCTTGCTGGGCTGCTAGCCGAGGACACCGTCGAAGACGAACCTATCTATGGCACCGATCAACGACTCAACCCTCGTCACGTGGCCAAACGGCTCGAAGAGATCTTGCCGCAGAATCGGCAGATTGTGCTCGACGGCGGGCATTTCATCACCTGGATTAGTGAACGCCTCACAATTGCCGAACCCTCATCGCTGATGGCCGTGGGCACCGCATTCCAATCCATCGGGTTAGGCTTTGGATCTGCCGTTGGAGCCACGGTGGCCAGTCCGGAGAAGTTCACGGTTTGTGTTTCCGGTGACGGCGGTGGACAGATGGCCCTTGCCGATCTAGCAACCTTTATTGACGCCACCGATCACGGAGCGGTACTGATTTTCAATGACGCTGCTTATGGGGCAGAGATTCACCAGTACGCCGTACAAGGTGCCGACCCAACGGCAATGTATCTGCCGCAGCTAGATTTTGCTGCCATCGGCCAGGCCATGGGTGCCACCGGTATTAATGTCGACACCTTGGAGGATTTAGACTCTTTTGCCCAATGGATCTATCACGGCACCGGGGTAGCGATGGTCAATATCAATGTCTCCACTGAATTCGCCCACTCTGCACTGGCACCAGGTGCTACCGGATAACACCCGGTGTTGGTACACCGGTCTACTGGTCGAGCTGCTCGCGGGCTAGTTCGGCGGCTAGGCCGGTGTAAGTCTGCGGGGTGAGATCTTTTAGGCGCTGCTCGGCAGCTTCCGAAAGGCCAAGTTCGGCAACAAATTCGCGCATGCGCTGGGCGTCGACCCGATGGCCGCGGGTGAGATCTTTGAGCCGCTCATAAGGGTTTTCCATCCCAGGGGTGCCGGCGATAGCCTCAGCGCGCATGATCGTTTGGATTGCTTCGCCTAACACTTCCCAGTTGGTTTCCAAATCGGCGGCCAGGGCTTCTTCGGCAACATCTAACTGACCCATACCACGCGTCACATTATGCATGGCGAGCAGGGAGTGTCCCAGGGCAACACCGATATTGCGCTGGGACGTGGAATCAGTAAGATCGCGTTGCCAGCGGGATTCGATCAGTGTTGTGCCCAATGAATTCAACAGTGCATTGGATAGTTCAAGATTTGCTTCGGCGTTTTCGAAACGAATCGGGTTGACCTTGTGCGGCATGGTGGACGAACCGGTCGCACCTTCTACCGGAATCTGGGCAAAGTAACCGATGGAAATATAGCTCCACACATCGACACAGAAACCGTGCAGGATTTGGTTGAACCGAGCGACGTCGTCGTAGAGCTCGGACATCCAGTCGTGGTTTTCAATCTGGGTCGTCAATGGGTTGAAAGTTAGTCCGAGTCCTTCAACAAAGTCTTGGGCGATCACCGGCCAGTTTGCGTGCGGTACGGCAGCCACGTGGGCCGCATAGGTGCCGGTGGCGCCGTTTAGCTTGCCCATATACTGCTGTATTGAAATGCGGTGTAACTGGCGTTTGAGACGATGAACAAAAACAGCCAGTTCTTTGCCCAAAGTAGTAGGCGTCGCCGGTTGACCGTGGGTACGAGACAACATTGGTGTTTCTATGGCAGTGTTGGCGACCTGTTCGATGGCATCAACCATTTTTTGCGCGGCCGGTAACCACACCTGGGTTATCGCATCACGGACGCCCAGTGCGTAGGCCAGGTTATTGATGTCCTCGGAGGTGCAAGCAAAGTGTACCAGCGAGTGCCAGGAGCCAAGCCCCAGGCCTTCCAGACGGTTGACGATGAAGTATTCAACGGCTTTGACATCGTGAACGGTGACGGCCTCGGTCTCAGCCAGTTCGGCAATGGCAGCCTCATCAAATTCAGTGACGATGGCGCGCAGCCCATTACGTTGGGTATCGGTGAGGCGCTGCAGTCCCGGCAGCACCTGACCATCCGCCAGGTGGATGAACCATTCAATTTCTACGTGGATTCGGTTGCGGTTCAGTGCTGCCTCTGAAAGGTGATCTACTAAATCGGCAACATAGCCGCGGTAACGCCCGTCCAAGGGTCCTAAAGGAATATCAGTATCGGCCAATCGAACACGCAAATTATCAGTCATGGTCTCATTGTGCCACCCGCAATAGCTTCGTTGCCATTTTCTTATCGTCCGTGACTCCATCTCGGGCTTTTCCAGTTTCCACAGCATAACGCTATCGCCAAGTTACCCACAGGCGCGGATCTGGGTGCAGCTGAGCAGTCGCTGGCTTTCTAGTGTTGAGCCAGACACTGCAACAAATCCTGTAATGCATCAAGGAGAAGACGATGACGTTGGTACAGATTCCCAGCCTTGCTGAGATTGGGGCTGGTATCGGCCTTGTTGCAGGTGGTGCCTGCGATAAAGCCTCATCGGCAGTCCAACATTTTATTAACACCCCATCGGTAGCCGAGAATGGGCTGAACCTACTAGCGGCACAGATCGATGTACTGGAACAACTGGTTGCAGCATTACGTGAAGTGGCAGTCGGTATCGAGGCTGTGCACGATAAACTTGCGATCACTGTTGAGTTGGAATGGCAGTCACCGGCAGGTAACGCGTTTCGGCAGGCTACGGCAGCACGCCAACAGCAAGCTCAGGCACTGCAACAAACAACGGTGGAAACAGCCACATTAGCTAGCCAGGGGATCGATGAACTACGGCTACTGATCTCGAGTCTGCAATCCTTGGTGGCTGCCGCCCGCACAGCGGCCGGGACAACGGCCGGCGCCACCGTGGCACGGGTGTGCGCATGAGTGCCTCGGTCATTGGCGGTCCCAGCCATTGGCGGGCCAACTTGGATGAACTGGTCTTAGGTCTCGGACATCTACAGGACGCTACGGACCAAACGATGCGGCTGGCCGGTGAGGCTACGGTCGCCGGCGGGCTGCTTGCCGGTGTAACGCTCATGACTCCGCAAGGACCGATCATCGGGGCTAACACGTTGGCTATTTCCAGTGGTTTGGTGGCTATGCGTGCCGAAGTAGAAATGCTTAAGACCGGTGTGGACTATTCAGTCCAGGCCTACCTGACCGCAGAACAGCAGATAACTAGTGTTGTCGATGCTGCTTTAACGCCTATGGCCGCGGTGTTGAGCATTGTCGGTGTGACGACTGATCTCAATATGCCAAATAAGGTCTATGAAATTGCCTTGCGCGGTACAACCGGAGCCGTGTGGACCCCGGTGGAACGGGCCTTTTCGGGGCTGGACATGATGGTGCCGGGCTCGAAGTACGTTATCGGCAACGTCGTGTCGTGGGCATGGGGTGCCGATGAAAACCTATGGGATATTCCACCGACCCAACGCACCATCGGTATGCTCGCACATAGTTTTGGGCATTTCGGACTGCTGAATTTAGCGCCGTATGACACCAAAAATATTACTGAGCAACCGGGTGCGGACGGGTGGCAGCAACGCGACCTATTAGACGGGGATCGTTCTACCAGGGCCATGGAACTGCTGCAGGATTATGCTTATGATCACGATACTGTCACTGTGGCAAAACTGGCTCAACCTGATGGCAGCGATGCCTACGCAATAATTTATCCGGGAACTACCCCGATGGGGGATACAGACGGGGCGATAGGATTTTTAGCCGATAATGCCGCATTTGGGGCTACCGGGTTTGTTGAATCCTCGGCAGCAGATTCACCGCATGTAGAAACAGCGACAATGGATATTTTGGCCCAGGCCGGGGTTCCGGCAGGTGCCACCGTTATCCCGATGGGCTACAGCCAAGGTGGCGCCCACGCGATGAATGTGGGGGTGGGAGAAAAACTTAAGGGCAAATATAATGTATCGGATGTGTTTACGGCGGCGGCATACACTGGTCACCGAGACAGCGACGATATGAACACAAATTTTATCCACATCGAGCATGAACACGATAAGGTCCCGGCGTTTACCGGTGCCAGCAATGAACCGCGATTAAACCGGACTACGATTCAAGTCGCAGGGTACCCGGATCATGAGGTTGACGCAGGGATTTTTGGTGCCGAACATAACTTAGGGCTGATCGACCATCAGCTGGATGAGGCGTTGCGAGATCCTTCAATCCGCGCCGCGACCCAGCTTCCCTTGAATACGATCGACACAAAAATGGGTGGGGCCGTGGCGATTCAACAGTTTCATCTGGACCGCCAACCAGCCACACCCACGCAGCATCCAATCGAGGGTCTAGGCCGCATGGATACACCACGTGCAGACAATAGACACAACATGATTTCCGTGCGTCCCGTAGACCAGTGGCTTACCGGTACTATTTCTCGTCTTTAGGGGTTTAGTGGTGTCACCGAGGCTATAAGCCGGTTCACGATAGTGGAAACAATGGCAATGATCAAGGCCGCCAGAATAGTGGTCCAGAAGAAGGTATCGATTAGCACATGGACGGGCAAAAACGAGGTGATCCATACGGTTAACCACAGCATCGCAGCATTAATAACCAGTGTGAACAGGCCCAAGGTCAGACAGGTGACCGGTAAAGATAAGAAGCTGACAATTGGACGAATCACGGCGTTGATCAGCCCAAAGACCACCGAGATGATCAGTAGTGCGACGATTGATTCCCCAGTGCTGGGCACACCAACGTCTGCGGTCAGCTCCATACCCGGAAGGATCCAGAGCGCAACCCAAAAAGATGCTGCGGTAACCAAGGTTCGTAGAAGGTAACTCATAAAAACATCTTGCCACGAAAAACCGGTAGCACCCAACAGATGCCACCGGTCATTTCAATCACTACGGTTTAGTTCTGGGCGGTGAAGATACCATCGAAGAACTCAGCGATCGCATCGGTAGCGTCAAGCGGCTGCACGGTTGAAATATAGCCGTCAGGACGAACCACTACGATGGCCCCGTCGCCGGAGATCTCGCGCGCTTCGAAGATATTGTCATCAGTTAGCACAGCGAAGACATTGTTGACGTCGCTGACCCGGTAGCGACCAACAATCGGGCGATATATCCGCGGTGTCTGCATCAGCTCGACGTCTTCTTTGGGCTGCTGATAGATAACCTTGACGTCGAATAAACTATTAACATCGGTGTTCTTGCGGGTGTATTTGACTACTGGCGAGTTGGCATCGTTGCCTAACCATTCACCAAAGACGTTCGCTTTATTTTTACTATCTGCCGGGGCATGCTGATCCCCGAAGACATAAATGCGCCAGCGACCATCAGCTTCATGCAAGTGGCCCAGGTGCAACGGGTTGGTATCCGAAACCCGCGAGACTTTGGCGGATTTGAAGCGCTTGCCAATTTCATAACCCTTGGCCAAGTCTTGGTGGACGGTATCAGTGGTCAGCTCTGAAGGTTTGTATTCGGTCATGAAACCAGCAGGGAACTCGAAGGTCTTGAGATAGAACTCAGCAACATAGTCTTTCGAAGGTAACTCTTCAGGTTTGGCAGCCATCAGGCTGGACCATTCCTTGTCGAAGTCGATCAAATTCTGAGCAACTTCCTGACGCTCACCCGAATAGGTATGCAAAAGCGAAGGATCCGAGTAGCCGGAGAGGACCTGGCCGATTTTCCAACCGAGATTAAAACCGTCCTGAATGGACACGTTCATACCCTGACCGGCCTTTGCTGAGTGGGTGTGGCAGGCGTCGCCGGTGACAAAAATTCGTGGGTTCTTTTCGTTTTCCTTGCCATCGTCGACGTCATCAAACTTATCGGTCACACGGTGACCAACTTCGTAGATCGACCACCAAGCAACGTTTTTCACATCGATAGTATATGGATGCAGGATTTCGTTGGCGTGACGGATGATTTCTTCCAGCGGGGTCTTCCGAACGGCACCACCATCGTTAGGGTCCACCGCACCAAGATCCACGTAGAAGCGAACCAGGTAGCCACCTTCGCGTGGAATGAGCAGGATGGAGCCGCCATCATGGGACTGGATAGCACATTTGGTGCGAATATCTGGGAAATCCGTTTCAACCAGGACATCCATAACACCCCATGCGTGGTCGGATTTGTCACCGATGGGGTGGCGGCCGATGGATTGACGAACCGGGGAGTGTGCGCCGTCAGAGCCAACCAGATACTTAGTACGAACCTTGCGGGTTTCACCTTGCTTCGGCCCGGTAGTGATCTCCAAGGTAACTTCGATGGGGTACTCATGGTCCTCATCGATGGTCTGAGAAACAAATTTATAGCCAAAATCTGGTTTCATCCGGGATGGAGACAGTTCGGCAAATTCGGCGAAATAGTCCAGTACACGGGCCTGGTTGACGATCAGGTGCGGAAACTCAGAAACACCAGTTGGGTCATCCAAGGTGCGAGAGGTGCGAATAATATTTTCTGGATTTTCTTCGTCAGGGTTCCAGAAATTCATTTCTGTAAGCCAATAGGCCTCAGAAATAATGCGCTCGGCAAAGCCGAAATAATCGAAAGTTTCGACCGAGCGAGCTTGAATACCGTCGGCCTGGCCAAGCTCTAGTCGACCGTCGCGGCGCTCGATCAAACGGGTGTGGACATCCGGGTAAGAAGATAGCGTTGCAGCGGTTGTCATACCGGCAGGGCCTGAACCAACGATCATCACGTCCATGGTGTCTGGCAGTTCATCCGGGCGGTCTAGACCGATGCCCGCGGCTGGTTTCTCGCGCGGTTCGGTCGACAGATATCCGTGATGGTGAAATTGCATGGCTAAGCTCCTGTGCGGTTCGCAACTCTCGAAGAAACTGTGTATGTTCTATATTTGAACAAGATGTTCGATTAGTGAACTATTGGGTGTGAGCCTACACACGATAGGTGTACAAAGACAAATCCGATTGCTGGGAAGGTGCGATGTCTGATAACGCTGCCGGAAGCCTTTCGCTGACGCTGTCGCGCGGAATTGAACTGTTGGAAGTGGTCTGCGCTGCAGATGTTGCGCCGAGTATTGGCGAGGTGGCCCAGCATTTAGGGGTGCATCGCTCCGCGGCCTATCGTTTGTTGCGGACGCTGGAGGCCCACTACCTGGTGCGTCGAGATGAGGCCGGCAAGATCCATCCGGCCGCCGGTCTGACTAATTTGGCCCGTGGAGTGGAAAATTCTTTGCAGGCCGTCGGTTTACCAGTGATGACAAAAATCGCCGACGAACTCGGTATGTCGTGTTTTATTGCGGTTGCCCAGGGGGCTGATTGTTTCACGCTGGTAACCGTGGAGGCCACTACCTCACACGCCCTGACGCAGCATCCAGGAACTCGGCATCATCTGGACCGTGGTGCCCCGGGCATCGCCTTGCTTTCTGGACTTAGTGCGCAGCAGCGTGGTGACATCGAAGGATTGGAACTTTCTGGCAAAGCATGCAGCGACCTTGAACAGGCGCTAAACGATGGGTTCGCGTCGTCTTCCGATGAAGTTATCCCGGGGGTCAGTTCGGTTGCGGTACCGCTGATGGCCCAGGGGCAATTACCAGCAGCGCTGGCGGTGGTGTATCCACGGCAAGTTTTAGACGAACAACGTATCGCGGCAACCTTGCATCAAGGTGCGGGAACCATTTTGGCCAGACTCGGTGCGGCAGGATAAGTACACCGAGAAGACGCAAGAATCGCTAGACTAGCCGCATGGATTCTTCAGCTGTTTACCCGCGCACTGTGCTAAAGAAATTACCGGCTTATCAGGCTGGCAAACCACCGACTGAAAACCCGGGCGTTGTGCCGTATAAGTTGGCATCTAACGAAAATCCTTACGCACCTATTAAAGCGGCAACCGATGCGATCATTACTGCCGCGACGGCGGAGTCGGTGCAGCGCTATCCAGAAACTACCTATGGGCAGTTACGTAATCTCATTAGCGAAACTTACGACGTCCCTGCCGAAGACATCACCGTGGGCGCCGGTTCATTAGGTGTACTGACCGCCCTGATTCAAACATTTGCTGGCACCGGTGATGACGGTGTTGAAGACGAAGTCATTATTCCGTGGCGGTCCTTTGAGGCCTACCCAATTGTTATCCGCACCGCGGGAGCTAAAGATGTGATGGTCCCGCTAACTGCCAATGCTGAGTTAGATTTAGATGCCATGTTGGCGGCGATCACCAAGCGCACCCGCATGGTGATGTTGTGTACGCCAAATAACCCAACCGGTACCGTGTTGACCGAGCAGGCGGTTCGGGCGTTTATCGAACAGGTGCCCAAAGATATTTTGGTGGTCATTGATGAGGCTTACACCGAATTTATCCGCCGCGATAACGCCGTAGATGGTGTCCAAATGTACCGCGACTACGCAAATGTTGCGGTGCTGCGCACGTTTTCCAAAGCTCACGGCTTGGCAAATCTCCGGGTGGGATACGCGGTAGCTCCCCCACAGATTTCAGAGCCGCTGAAGGTTATTCATCCACCGTTTGCAACGTCGTCACTAGCTGCTGAAGCAGCGTATGCCTCTATGTCCAATATGGATGAGGTTATGCATAATACCGAAAAAGTCGTGGTGGAGCGCGACAGGGTGTGGCAGGCGCTAAATGAACTGGGTTACCGCCCGCCTGATACGCAGGCGAACTTTGTTTGGTTGCCACTTGGTGAACAAACCCAAGCATTCGCTGACGCATGCGAAGCACAAGCGCTCTCAGTGCGTGCCTTCGCTCCAGAAGGAGTGCGGGTTACTGTTGGCGAAGTCGAAGCTAATGACCGGCTCATCCAGATAGCTACCGACTTCGCCCAACAGCTTGCCAACTAGGTTATAACGCGAACGGTTTCATATCGATTGTTGAACCGGCAACAACGCCAGGGTTCCCCTCAACCAGTGAAACCACAACTTCGGCGGTGACCGGGCCTAACGACAGACCGTGCATATTGTGACCGCTTGCCACAATGACATTTGGATGCTGTTTCATTGGTGAGATGACAGGTAGGCCATTGGGCGTCATTGGGCGCGGGCCAGTCCATTCATCAAAGCGCGGTTTGTCACCAATACCTTTCATAAAACCGGCAGCCTGTTTGGCTAAATGCTCCACGCGATGTTTGGAAAATTGCTGGATCTGAGATGAGAAATCCATCAGACCTACAACTCGAAGTTCGCCAGACATTGGCACACCGATGGTCTTACGATCGATTGATGCTAGCAGGTACCCCGGCAACCGGTCTGGCTTGACGTGGAATGAGTATCCCGTACCGGAGGTGACAAAAGCCGAACGAGTTTCGGAAAGCCCATCAACTGATGGAGTAGTCCAAGCCCCCAAGGCGACAATTGCTTTATCAAAACCACGCTTATTCTCGCCTGCTGCGCTGCGTAAGGTGGCAGTGGAGTTGTCGATGCCGACTAATTCAGTATGTTCAAGGATCTCAACGCCAAGTTCAACGAGTTTATCGTGCAGCTCATCGACAAAGAGTCGAGGATCAATGTAGCGCTCAGTGGGAGCCACGAAGCCGGCGCGCACATGGTCATCAAGTACTGGTTCGAAATCGTGTAGGTCGCTGTCGAGCATGATTTGGCCTGGCAGTTGCATGCCAAACATTTCTGCACGCTGGACCTGGTTGTCACGAAATTTCTGTAAGGCATCTACGGAAACGTGACTGTTTAAAAACCCGTACCCGCCGCCGTCTAGCGAAATGCCATCGTCATGGTAGGAATCAAATGCAGCAAAAGCACCGCGCACTAGCTGGTCTAAGTTACGAGTGTTCTGCCGAACTTTGGCGGGAATGGTGTTGTAGATGAAACCGGCGCCGAAGGCCGACAATAAAGGCATCGCTACCGGAGCAATATTGAGATAATGCCGACGAGTAGTGACACCCTTGAAAATTTCTGTCAGTTGTTCCGGCTCCGGCATCGGGGTGACCTGAATCGGAGTAATCTCGCCGGCATTGCCGCGAGCGGCTCCCGAACCAACTTCTTCTTTATCGATCAGTGTGACGCGGTGGCCCGCACGGGCCAATGAGTATGCCGTGCATAAGCCAATAAGTCCTGCGCCGGCAACTAAAACGTCTTTTGCTGCGGTCATGTCCACGTTCCTTCCCTTAGACCAGTAACACTCCAAGTGTACAAATCTGTTCGCAGCTATGACGAACTTCGTCACACAGCGAGCGAAACGCCTAAATGCAGCATTGTTACAGATGATATATGTCACGCTTTGCATGGATGATGATTTATGCCAAAGTAGTGAAAATTTTCCATTAATTAGGTGAGCTGGCGGTAACTGATCGAGTGGGGTTTGGCCTGGCTGCAGACAACAGTCGATTCGCTTGAAATTATGCGCCAGGTAGACAGTTGCCTAGTGTATGCCGTTGCTGTATAAGAAGCTATTCACATGTACAGCGTGAGACGTGTAGAATATCTGTGATTGGCCTCACTTCCGCCCACCACCCATGGGTAAGATGAAGGAAAGCCATGAAAACGTCTCGTTGCGCTTCATAACCCGAAAGCGCAGCGGCCCTCTCTCACCAGGAGAATTGCATATGTCTACCATTTCGTCTCCCCCCGGGCATCAGTTGCCCGAAGAAGCCATCGGTGTGCTATCCCCAGATGGCTTTATCGATCCCACCGATAGCGCCAAAACTTTTGTTGACGACGCCACGGCGATTGACCATGAGCGGCTAGCTGAGATGTATCGGCTCATGGCCACCACCCGCCGGATTGATCAAGAAGGTGTCAACCTTCAGCGACAAGGCCAGCTTGTCCTATGGACCCCCTCGCTTGGTCAAGAAGCTGCCCAGGCTGGCGCAGCCACGGCGTTAGAAGCCCGCGATTGGATCTTTCCCACTTATCGTGAACACGTCATGTCACGTGCGCGAGGTATTCCGGATGAAGAGATTTTTGATTTCTTCCGGGGTGCTGTCCACGCCGGTTGGAATCCGAATGAATACAATATGCAGCCTTATACCGTGGTCCTTGCCGCGCAGGTCTTGCACGCTACTGGTTATGGGTGGGGTATCGCTCAACAGCAGCGCGGCTGGACTGATGCCCGCCGTGCTAGTGAGGGACGAGTTTCGCTAGCATGCTTCGGCGATGGTGCCTCAACCGAAGGCGATATCCACGAAGCCATGGTGTTTGCCGCCTCATTTGATGCACCGGTCGTGTTCTTTGTTCAAAATAACTACTGGGCCATCTCCACGCCTTTCGAGGTTCAATCCAAGGTGCCGTTATATAAACGCGCACAGGGCTACGGGTTTGAAGGGTTTGCTGTGGATGGTAATGATCCACTTGCTACCGCAGCCGTTATGGATCACGCCGTAGACCATGCTCGTCGCGGCAAAGGCCCGATTCTTGTGGAAGCCCACACTTATCGCATGGGTGCTCACACCACCGCAGATGATCCAACGAAATACCGCACCAGCGAAGAAGAAGATCAATACGCCCAAACCGATCCAATGCTTCGTACCGAACAGTATCTACGTCGTCGATTCGACTATGACGATACATTCTTTGACGAGGTAGAAGCCGAAGGTGAGCAGCATGCGGCTGACCTGCGCGACAAGGTCGTGGATGCCCCAGATAAGCTGTCACTACGTGAGAAATTTGACCTTGTCTATGCTGAAGAACACGCGCTAGTTGAAGCCCAGGCAGCGGCTTATGACCGCTGGATGGAGGCGGAGTAAGGGTTATGACCACTGTATTTGACGAGGTTTCAACCGGTACGAAGACCCTCACCATTGGCCAGGCCGTTAACCGTGCGCTAGCCGATGAACTAGCCGCCGATGAGCGCGTTATGCTGCAAGGCGAAGACATCGGCGCGCTGGGTGGTGTCTACCGGGTAACCGAGGGGCTGGCAGCACGCTTTGGCTCCGATCGCGTCGTGGATGCCCCCTTGGGCGAATCAGGTATCGTCGGCACTTCTATTGGCTTGGCACAGGCCGGATTTATCCCGGTAGCCGAAATTCAATTCGATGGTTTCGTCTACCCGGCCTTTGACCAGATCGTTTCTCAGTTGGCCAAGATGCATTCGCGGTTTCAAGGCCACCAAACCTTTCCGGTAACTATTCGACTTCCTTACGGCGGTGGTATCGGTTCGGTGGAGCATCATAGTGAATCCCCCGAAGCCTATTTTGCTCACACTGCCGGGTTGAAAGTCGTCACCTACTCGAATGCCCACGATGCCTACTGGGTGACACGGGCTGCCATCCAATCTGCAGATCCGGTAATGCTGCTAGAACCTAAAAAGCATTACTTTGTGCGCGGCCAGGTGGACTTTGATTCACCGCTGAACAATTCGTATGCGACCGTTGAAGCCCGGTCCGGAACTGATGCCACACTATTGGCCTGGGGTCCGCAGGTGGCAACCGCATTAGCTGCAGCTGAAGCCGGGGTGGACGACGGTTACGATTTGCAAGTGCTCGATATCCGCGGTCTATCACCGCTGGACATGGCCACGATCAGCGACGCGGTTACTGCCACCGGGCGCGCCGTCGTCGTTCACGAATCCTCTGTATTTGCCGGTTTTGGTGCAGAAATCTCTGCTGGGCTAATGGAACAGACCTTTTTGAGCCTGGAGGCCCCGGTACAACGGGTCGGTGGTTACCACATGCCGTACCCACCATCACAGCTAGAACAGGACTATCTGCCCACCGTAGATCGGGTCCTTGACGCTGTGGATGAGACCTTCACCTACTAGGCCGCCGCATAAGGAGATACATGAATATTTTTACCCTGCCCGATGTCGGCGAAGGGCTCACCGAAGCTGATATTGCCAATTGGTTGGTCAAGGTAGGCGACACCGTGGCCGTAAACCAGGTCATCGCCGAAATTGAAACAGCAAAATCCCTAGTAGAAATCCCCAGCCCTTGGGCCGGCGAAGTCAAAGAACTCTTCGCCGAGGTAGGAGACACTGTTAACGTCGGCGATAATTTCATTGCCATTGAGGTTACCGCCACTGCCGATGGTGAAGAATCACCACAGGCTCCGCTGGTGGGATCCGGGCCGAAAGACGATACGCCTGGACGACGCCGACGCCGTGGCCGTCCCGATAGACCAGCGCCCACCCAGGTTGCTGAACCAGAGCCGGAAGCCGAACCGGAGCCAGCGCCAGCCCAGAAGTCCGATCTCTTCACCAAAGTATTGGCGAAACCACCGGTCCGCAAACTGGCCAAAGACCACGGTCTTGACCTGGCCGCAATTACACCCACAGGACAACACGGCGAAGTCACTCGTACCGATGTGCAAAGCGTGCTTGATGGTGCCAAGCCAGCTGCTAGGGCACCACAAGCCGGTGCAGTGGGCGAATCCGAAACCATTAAGGTGACCGGGGTGCGTAAGGCCACTGCACAGGCGGTCACCGATTCATATACTTCGGCACCGCATATCTCGGTATTCCGGCAGGTCGATGCGACCCGCACCATAGAGTACTTAGAAACCCTAAAGAAACACCCGCGTTTTGAAAACGTGAAAGTCTCGCCGCTGCTCGTTTTGGCTATGGCGGTAGCCCAAGCGGCACTGCAAACTCCACAAGCGAACTCCACGTGGAATGGCGATACCTACACGTTGCACCACTACGTCAACCTCGGGTTAGCAGCGGCAACTGAGCGTGGATTGATCGTGCCGAATATCAAAAACGCACACGAGCTGAACCAGCGGCAGATGGCTGAAGCCATCCAAGAGCTCACGCAGCGTGCTCGCGACGGCAAAACTCAGCCGACCGAGTTGGCCGATGGCACCATTACCATCACAAACATCGGGGTGCTCGGATTGGATGCCGGCACGCCAATTCTGAACCCGGGGGAGTCAGGCATCATTGCATTTGGTGCAATTAAACAGCAGCCGT
Organism: Candidatus Yaniella excrementigallinarum; assembly: GCA_019113675.1. GTDB lineage: Bacteria > Actinomycetota > Actinomycetes > Actinomycetales > Micrococcaceae > Yaniella > Yaniella excrementigallinarum. The sequence goes on along the minus strand of DXHA01000061.1, from coordinate 39,370 downwards.
GGGTGGTCGATGGGCAGCTGGAGCCACGGTGGATTACCACGTTGACCGGCTCATTTGACCACCGAATTGTCGATGGTGCCGAGGCGGGTGCCTTTTTAGCAGACGTGGCAGCTATCCTGGAGGAGCCAGCCTTACTGATCAGCTAAAAGTGGAGTGATTGACCGTGGCCAACCCACATATTGCGGTGATCCGCCTGACCGAATCCGGTTCATTCGACCCAGACGTTCGCGACACATTGATTGTAGGTCCAGGGATGGGAACGTCAGTCAATGGGTTGTTCACTGAAACGGCACAGCAGCTAACCAACCGTTTCCAGGTCATTGGTTTTGACTTGCCTGGCCACGGACAATCACCCGCCCACAACGAAGCGATCTCCATTGAAGATCTTTCCGACGCGATTGCTCAGCTGGTGCAAAATCTGCACCAAACCGGCACAATCCGCGGCGAATCCAAAGTCTATTTCGCCGGTTTATCCATCTCCGGTCAGATTGCTCTGCAGCTAGCACTTGAGCATGCTGAGTTATTTGATGGCATTGCGGTGCTGGCCTCAGCGCCTAAAATTGGCACCAAAGCCGACTGGGACGAACGTTCCGACCTGGTCAAAGCCTCCGGAACCGAAGCCATGGTAGATATGTCGGCACAACTCTGGGTCTCAGAGGGTTTCGATAATTCGGCCAAACTCGACGTACAAAAACAAGCCATGGTCAATGCAGACGACCAGTCATATGCTGCACTGTGCAAGGCGCTAGGCAATTATGATGCCACCGATCGTCTGCATGAGATCGCGGTGCCAATTTTCGCTGTGGCCGGCGGACAAGACCAGATGTGTACCGTAGCCGATGCCCAAAACACTGCTTCGAAGGTCCAACATGGTACCAGCGCCGTCATCGAACAAGCGGCACACTTATTACCATTGGAACAGCCTGAGCAACTGGCCACGCTGCTCGAGAGTAAGCTTTAACGCAACGGGGTGACGGTATCTGAGCCGTCACCCCATTTATCAGGCGGGTTTAAGAAACACGGTCTGTTGCGCTTTGATGGCCTTCTTGGCGGGCACAATGTGCACAGCAGTAGATGTTATTCTCGTCTTCTACGCCATGGCCGATGATTTTGCATCCACAGTGCGCGCAGACCGGAGCCATGTCATGAATGGCGCATTCGAAACTATCGAAAACGCCGCTACGACCCTCATGGGTTATGTTAAACAGTTTGTCGTATTCGTTGCCACAAACATCACAGGCTGCCATGATGGCACCTCCAAAAATTGCTGAAGCAGAATATATCTTTAGCTAGAAATGAGCTTGACCAGATCGCCCACCTTATCTTCAGAGATCGACCGGGCAATATCGGCTTGAGCAACGATACCGATCAGCTGATGCCCATCAATGACTGGTAGACGACGGACCTGATGGTCCTGCATAGTCTTGATTGCTTCATCGATGGAATCATCGGCACCAATGGTGACGGGTTTTTCACCACCGTAGCTGCCGGCTCTGATGTTGTTGGGGTTACCCCCATCGGCAACGCATGCGACCACGATATCGCGGTCAGTTAGCATGCCTTGAAGTCGATTATCTTCACCACAAATTGGTAGGGCCCCAACTTTGAGATCTCGGAGCATCTGTGAGGCCTGAGTCAGAGAATCATTCTCACCGATGCACTCGGCACTTTGGGTCATAATTTCACGTGCAGTCAACATTGTTCTCCTCCTTGAGCAGGGAACGCTGACAGTTCCACGCTTGCAGCTGAACTTATGAGTGTCAACAGCTACCCAAGGGCGGCACCGCGCCGTTGTGGAGTTAATCTGCGGCTTGCGAGATGGACTCGATCAGGGCGTCCATGGTGTCAACAAATGCGTTAGCGTCGTCAGTGGTGAAAAAGAAACCTATCGGACGGTAGTTGTCGGGATCCCGGGTATCTACCAGCGCCACAGTTTTCTCGTCTGAAGCGGGCAATAACCAAACCACAGCGCGAGGTTTTTCCGTATCCGGTGCGGGCTGGCCATCGGTAACCTTCAGGTCATAACCAATCCAACGGATACCTTGTTTAAATTTACCCTTCCGAAAGACCACAAATGGTCCACCGACTCTGCCGGTGGCGGGGGAATCTAACGTATCGTTAATGATTTTTACCGCAGTTTCTGCATCGTCACGGTTTTGAAACGCAGCAGAACCCACCGTGCCATCGGGGCCAACCGTGATGAGATTAAAACGATCCCCCGAAGCATCAGAACCAATGACCATTCCCACCCTGGGGTTATTGGGTACACCCCACTGATCTAACGGGTGACTAATTGCGCGATGACCAGCATCAGATTTTGACATGATTTAAGCCTAGGCCACAGGTGTGCCAGCACCACAGTTTGCTAGTCGTTGTCTGCAACGATTCGAAGAAGCTTCAGTTAAACTACTATTCTTGAGGACATGTCTAAGGTTTTGTCTTCTCTGCCCGTTGGCGAACGTGTTGGTATCGCCTTTTCGGGAGGTCTCGATACGTCAGTAGCCGTCGCGTGGATGCGCGAAAACGGTTCCATCCCATGTACTTACACCGCCGATATTGGCCAATACGATGAGCCAGATATTAAAGGCGTGGTAGGTCGTGCCAAAGATTACGGTGCCGAGCTTGCCCGCTTCATCGATGCCAAGACTCCTCTGGTTGAAGAAGGCTTCGTTGCACTCCAAACCGGTGCATTCAATGTGCGCTCAGCTGGCAAAACCTACTTCAATACCACCCCATTAGGTCGCGCTGTGACCGGGACTCTGCTAGTTCGGGCCATGAAAGACGACGGCGTGAACATCTGGGGCGATGGCTCCACTTATAAAGGAAATGACATCGAGCGGTTCTACCGCTACGGTCTGATGGCTAACCCCAACCTGCAGATCTATAAACCATGGCTTGACTCCGTGTTTGTTGAAGAGCTTGGCGGACGCGAAGAAATGTCCGAATGGTTGGTTGAACGCGGCTACCCGTACCGTGATTCCACCGAAAAAGCCTACTCAACCGACGCGAATATTTGGGGTGCCACCCACGAAGCAAAATCCTTAGAATTCCTGAACGTCGGACTCGATATTGTTGAACCAATCATGGGTGTCGCTGCCTGGCGCGATGATGTGGAAGTCAAAACCGAAGAAGTCTCCGTCGGCTTCCGTGAGGGTCGCCCGGTCGCCATCAACGGCACTGAATTCACCGACCCGGTTGCTTTGGTATTGGAAGCCAACACAATCGGTGGCCGCCACGGACTGGGTGTCTCCGACCAGATCGAAAACCGGATCATTGAAGCGAAGTCCCGCGGTATTTATGAAGCACCCGGAATGGCCCTGTTACATATCGCCTATGAACGGCTTCTCAATGCGATACACAACGAAGACACCCTAGAAAACTACTACGTCAACGGTTATCGCCTGGGTCGTCTGATGTACGAAGGGCGCTGGTTTGATCCCCAGTCGCTAATGCTGCGTGAATCCATCCAACGCTGGGTCGGTTCTGCGATCACCGGTGAAGTGACCTTGCGTCTACGCCGCGGTGATGACTACACAATCTTAGACACCACCGGTGAAAATCTGTCGTACACCCCCGAAAAACTTTCCATGGAACGTGTCGAAGACGCCGCATTTGGCCCAGATGATCGTATCGGTCAGTTGACCATGCGCAATCTTGACATCGCTGATTCCCGTGCCCGTCTGGAACAGTATGCATCCCGAGGTACCCTGGCCGGTCCAACAGCCGAGCTTATGGGGGAACTTGAAGTTGGTGGCGCAAAACAGATTGCTGCCTCCGACGCCGACGTTGACGCCGAACAGGATGCCGCCAGCCTCCATGCAGCGTTCGATGCAGGAACGGACTAACATTCACAAGACCTCTTCAGTAGCGTGAAGATCAAGCACATGGCGCCGCTATGACAAATATCGTAGTAGCGCCATGTGCTTTTTCTATCCTCGTTTCTGTTCCGGCAACCGGTCGAGGAGACTAGCGCCACCATCGAAAAATTCGGTACCGCAAGTACTGAGTTGTACAATGAAAAGTTAGCAGCATTATCGTTTACTAAATTTCTTAAATCTAAGCGCCGTGCTATGTGCTATTTGTGACGCAACACGAAAAGGAAATTGCACCAGCCACTTCATCGCTCCCATGTGCACGGCTCGCGCACGGAATCAACCGTAGCCACGCTTCGGAACGGCGTTCTCAAGGCTAAGCCCTGCCGCACGCACGTATAGCTGTGCCCTATAGACGTGCCCATTCGCTTCCAAAATTTTTTCGCACTTTCGCGTGCCATTGATCTCGAGGAGAGACTTATGAATTACGACGAGCCTGATCGACCCGATCAGCGGTCGGCCCAAGACCCATCAATCGTCGGCGACTTTCGGTCTGGCCGGAAAACACTAGCCGTGGGTTTATACCCCGGCGATGTGCACCCTGGGTTACTATCTGGTGTCGGGGTAGATGATCAAGATAGAAAATTCGGTGTGGACAAAACCATCTTTGCGATCACCGCAACGCTGATCGTTGGCTTCGTCCTCTGGGGCATCCTCAGCCCCGCATCCGTATCGGCAGTTGCCGGTGTAGCATTTAGCTGGGCCCTGGAAAACATGGGATGGTTACTCAACCTAGCCATGGCCGTTGGTTTAATCGTGATGCTGTATGTTGCCTTTGGTAAATACGGCAAAATTAAACTAGGCAAAGACGACGAAAAGCCCGAGTTCTCCCGGTTCTCATGGATTGCCATGATGTTCGGTGCTGGTTTGGGTGTAGGTCTATTTTTCTACGGACCTTCCGAACCACTAGCGCACTTCATCTCACCACCACCACACACCATGGCGGATCAGCAAGCGATGATCAATGATCTGCAACAAAACGCCGGTGAAACACCGGAAGTTAATAGGGAAGCAGTTCATCAAGCCGTATCACAAGCCAGCTATCACTGGGGTTTGCATATCTGGAGTATGTACGCCCTCGTGGGCGGGGCTTTGGCATATGCAACCTTTAGACGGGGCCGGCCAGCACTCATCTCCTCGATTTTCCAAACTCTGTTCGGAAAATCGCAAACCCAAGGGTTTGCTGGAAAACTCGTCGATATTTTTGCCATTATCGCCACCCTGTTCGGCACTGCCACAACACTTGGGTTATCGGCAATCCAAATCGGTCAGGGCGTTACCATCGTTAGCGGTATCGGTCCGATCGGGAACAATGCCCTCATTCTCATTATCGGTGTATTGGGCATCGGGTTTATTATCAGTGCGGTATCAGGCGTTGCACGCGGCATCCGGTATCTATCCAATATCAACATCACTTTCACACTAGGCCTTGTGCTGTTTGTATTCTTCGCCGGACCGACGCTATACCTATTGAACCTCGTGCCCTCCGGGATCGTGCATTACGTTGATAACTATTTACCAATGATGGCAAAATCGTTGTCCTGGGGACCTGAAACCGTCGAATTTCAAAGTATATGGACGGCGTTCTACTGGGCCTGGTGGATCACCTGGACACCATTTGTGGGCACATTTATTGCAAAAATTTCGCGCGGACGCACCTTACGAGAATTTGCTCTGACTACCATGGGCGTTCCCACCTTTATTCTTATTTTGGCTTTCACCGTCTTTGGCGGTGCATCGATTGTCAACTCCATTACCGGAGTAGAAGGATTCGACGGGGACGCCTCACCGGAAGCGGTGCTGTTTAACCTATTTGACACCTTGCCGTTCAGCAGCATCACACCCATCATTTTAATGGGCGTCTTAGCCATCTTTTTCATCACTGCAGCCGACTCGGCATCGGTGGTTATGGGCACGATGAGCTCACGGGGCAATCCTGCACCAAAGAAGAGCCTGGTGGTGTTTTGGGGATTATGCGTGATGGGCATTGCCGTAGTCATGCTGCTTACCGGTGGTGAGGATGCCCTGTCAGGGCTGCAGAGCCTGGTCTATTTGATTGCTTTGCCGTTCAGTCTGGTTCTAATATTGCTAGGCGTGGCCTTTTTGAAAGACTTGGCCACCGACCCGGCCCGTATTCGTCATGACTATGCGGAAAAAGCCATGTCTGATGCAATTATCCGAGGAATAGAAGATCATGGCGAAGAGTTTGAGATTGCCGTGAAACATTCGCCGGATGGACGAGGAGCAGGAACCGGAGTTGATGCTTCAGACCCCAAATACACCGACTGGTACAAAGACGAAGCAAAAAACGGCAACATGAAACTTGTCACCGGTGAAGAATCAGAACCATCTCACGGTGATACTCAACCATCCGGAACCGCGCAACAGAATAACGCGTAGCTACGGCTTTGTTTAAAGCCACCCATGTTCCGGCTATGGTCTGTCATATAGGGCTCAATATAACCTAGGCAGTATAGCGGTTTAAGTGTTTCCAGCACATATCCAAGTCCTAAGCTGCTTAGAAAGAAGAGTCCGATCATGGCACAAAATTCACAGATGGTCACTTTGCTTGATGACGACCGTTGGCACAACAAGGTTTATAGCGGTGGTTGGGTCGATGGCGGCGGAGCTGATATTGCGGTCGTCGAGCCAGCCACTGGTAAAAAGCTGGGCAGCGTTGGTTCTGCTATCCCCCAGGACGTTAGGGCAGCGGCTAAACGTGCCGCAGAAGCACAAAAGGCTTGGGCAGCCACCAAACCTACCCAACGTGCGGCGATTTTACGTTCAGCGGGTCAACTTTTTGAAGACCACGCGGTCGAGCTGCAGGCGTGGATTATGCAAGAGACCGGAGCGATTTCTGCCAAGGCCGATCTGGAACTGCATGTAGCCGCTCAGGAGTGTTACGAAGCTGCCGCGCTATGTACCGCGCCAATGGGGGAAGTACTCAGCACCGATGATCCCCGATGGTCCATTGCGCGCCGTCGTCCAGCCGGTGTAGTATCGGTGATTTCGCCGTATAACTTCCCGTTGATCTTATCCATCCGTTCGGTTGTGCCGGCGCTTGGTTTGGGCAATGCCGTATTGCTTAAACCGGATCCGCGCACCTCGGTATCAGGCGGTGTGATAATTGCCCGCATACTGGAAGAAGCTGGTCTTCCAACAGATGTTCTGCAGCTGCTGCCTGGTGGTGGGGATACCGGTGCAGCCATGGTAGATGCGCCCGAGGTGCGTATCGTATCGTTTACTGGTTCCACAGCGGCTGGCCGTAAGGTAGGCGAAGCAGCAAGCCGTAACCTCAAACGGGTTCACTTGGAATTAGGTGGTAATAACGCGCTAGTGGTTTTACCAGGAGCCGATCTGGATGCAGCGGTTTCCGCCGGAGCATTCGGTTCATTTATGCATCAGGGACAGATTTGTATGACCGCTGGCCGTCATCTGGTTCACGAATCTTTGGTCGACGAGTATGTCAGCAAACTGGCAGAGAAAGCCAAAAACATCCCGGTCGGGGACCCTTCAGCAGAAGCTGTAGCGTTAGGGCCAATTATCGATGCCGGCCAGCGGGACAACGTGCATTCCATTGTGCAAAAGGCACAAGAGCAGGGCGCTAGTGTGGAGGCCGGTGGCGATTACCGCGACCTGTTTTATTCTCCTACGGTTTTGTCGAATATCTCGACGTCAAATACCGCCTGGGTTGATGAAATTTTTGGCCCAGTTGCCCCCGTTATGTCATTTTCCACCATCGAAGAGGCCGCAGATATTGTGAATACGTCAGAATATGGTCTTTCAGTGGGCATTCTGGGAGACGTCGGTATGGCCATGGACCTATCAGATATGGTCGAGTCCGGAAAAATACATATCAATGAACAAACCGTTGGCGATGAAGCAAATGCGCCATTTGGTGGGGTAGGGGCTTCCGGTACTGGTTCGCGTTTCGGTGGTGCAGCGGCCAACATTGATGCGTTCACTGAGACACAGTGGCTGACTGTTCGCTCCTCGATTGCCAAGTATCCGTTTTAAAATAGCTGTTCGGCGTTGGTGGGGCATGGCAGTGATTGCTTTGCCCCATGATGCTGGGCCGGCGTGACGACAGTGGCTTAATCCACCTCGGGATTGGTTGCCGAAGATCTAGGCTGTGGAGATCACCGATGTTGGGCCCATCCGGTGGTTACCGAACAGGAAAGGGCGGCTATGAAAGACGGCAAACTTGAAACCTTTGAGGGACGTCCAGCGCTGCGGTTCGAACGCTATTATGCACACCCGGTCGATCGGGTCTGGCAGGCAGTTAGTGTTCCTGAGCAACTGGAACACTGGTTTCCTGCCGCAGTGCAATGGCAGCCGGTCGTGGGCGAAAAAATCGATGCCCACGGTATGCATGGCAAAGTGCTTATAGTTGAGCCGCCCAACGCTCTTGCCTGGGAGTTCAACGCAGATTTTTATAGTTTCGAGCTAGCCGAAACAACCCAGGCTACCAACCTAACGTTCCTACATGTATTCGATTTGGCTGTGCCAACGGCCCAAACTGCTGCTGGCTGGGACGTGTATTTAGCCAAACTTGATGCACTACTGGCGGGGCAACCGGTATCTGACAAGACGGCATTTGCTGATTGGGATAGCCTGCATGAATACTACGCCACAGAATTTGGGGCAGATCCAACACCTGGACGCCGGTTCTGGGCTCAATTGCAAGACACATTAGGGTTGGGCTGACCGACGAGGTTAAACGGGCGGCCCCATGAGCAGCAGGATGACATACACAACCACCACAATGACCAAACCCAGCAGAATGCTCAACAATGCGTGGTTGATAACCCAGCGTAGTAAACGGTCATGCCAGGTATGATCACGGGGATCTTCTGTCGCCGTCCGACGCCAGTCACCGTCGAGGCGACCGCTGCGTTGCAGCCAGATATCTACCGGCACGGTCGCGTACGGAATAACGGTACTGACAATGGAGATCGTGGCCGGTAACGCCGTCCAACGCTGGTTTTTCGCCATCAAAACCGCAGTGACACCATAGGACAAGAAAATAAACCCGTGAATGCCGCCACCGATCGTGACGGCGATATCCCACCCCTGGGTTGCCCGCAAAATTAGTCCGCCGATTAACAGTGTCCAAGAAATGACCTCAGCAATAGCAAAAAAGCGGAAAAATTGACGTGGAGTAGCGGTCATGTGGGCCTCGAATCAGCATGGGTCAGGTGGGTCTGCCAAGTGTGGAGTCTAATGGTTTTCCGCCACCTAACCAAAAGTCACAGCAGCCTTTGGCCCTTTCGGAAAAGCTGACTGGCTACCAGAATGGAGCTAAGACGCTGTGTGCTGGGGCACGGCATCAGCCAGCCCACATAGCGCCTGGTCATGATGACACGAGCATCCTATGTGGAAGGAGTGTTAGTGATGACCACCAACCCATCAGATATAACTCTTGAACTTGCCCAAACCGTAGTAGACGCTTGTATGCGTCGGGCAGCCGAACTCGATCTAAAAATGAACGCCGCAGTGGTTGATGTCGGCGCGAATCTGAAAGCCTTTAACCGTATGGACGGTGCGTGGTTGGGCAGTATCGATATTTCGATAAAGAAAGCTCGCACGGCACGCTACTTTGATATGGAAACCAGCGATCTAACCCCGATGATCCAACCGGGCGAGTCGCTTTATCACATTGAATTCTCCAACGACGGATTGATCACGTTTCCTGGCGGCATTCCACTCAAACTTGATGACGGAACTGTAATCGGCGCCGTCGGGGTGAGTGGTTCCACCGTTGATAACGATCAAAAAGTTGCCGAAGCAGGCGCTCAGGCCTTTGAAGCAGCTTCTAAGTAAATATGTAGGCAGCCAACCAAATTTCACTACCTAGGAGTGAAGCATTCATGAAAGCTGTTGTATATAAAGGACCATACGAGGTTGCTGTAGAAGACGTTGAAGACCCGGTCATCCAAGCACCAAGCGATGTGATTGTCCGAATCACCTCGACTGCTATCTGCGGTTCGGATCTGCACATGTATGAGGGCCGCACCGATGCGGAACCGGGTATCACTTTCGGTCACGAAAATATGGGCATTGTCGAAGAAGTCGGTTCCGGAGTGAGCTCCGTATCTCAAGGAGACCGAGTGGTCTTGCCTTTCAACGTGGCCTGTGGGTTTTGTGACAATTGCCGCGCTGGTAAATCGGCGTTCTGTTTGACCGTTAATGATCCAGGCACCGCCGGCGGGGCATATGGATATGTGGGTATGGGGCCCTACTCCGGTGGCCAAGCCGAATACCTGCTGGTCCCGTTTGCCGATTACAACTGTGTGCAGCTACCACAAGGTGATGAACACGAAAAAGACTTCGCCATGCTGGCCGATATTTTCCCCACCGGCTATCACGCAACTGAGCTTGCCGGAGTTAAACCCGGTGAAACGGTTGCGGTGTATGGCGCAGGACCGGTCGGGCTGATGGCCGCTTATTCGGCACAGTTGAAAGGCGCCAGCCGTATCTTTGTGGTCGACCACGTGCAAAACCGGCTGGATTTGGCCAAAGAGCTCGGTGCCGAACCAATCAATTTTGACGACGGCGATCCTGCTGAACAGATTGTCGACAAGATCGAAGGCTACGGTGTGGACCGCGGTATTGACGCTGTTGGTTATCAGGCCACTGCGCGCTCCGGAGAAGAACAACCCGCAGTTGTTCTCAACCAACTGGTCGATACAGTACGCCACACCGGTGGTCTGGGTGTTGTGGGGTTGTATCTACCATCTGATCCGGGAGCACCCGATGAACACTCTGCCAAAGGCGAGCTATTATTCCGGATCGGACGGTTCTTTGAAAAAGGTCAAACCATGGGCACTGGACAGGCAGACGCCAAACAGTACGCCCATAAACTCCGCGACCTAATTATTGCAGGCCGGGCCAAGCCAAGCTTCGTCGTCTCCCAAGAGCTACCCCTTGCGGATGCTCCGGAGGCATACGAAAAATTCGATAACCGCGAGCCCGGTTACTCCAAAGTGATTCTGCAACCTAACCGATAACGAATATCGCTGCAGAGCCCGGTCAAAACTGGCCGGGCTCTTGTCCTGCCCGAAATTATTACCCGGCCGACAGCAGCAGCCAGCCGCCACCGGCCAAACAGGCCACAGTGAGCAGCCAGAAAATGGCCACCCACAAAAAAGCTGGCAACGGGGTGATATCGGCAAGCTGATCTGCATCAGTTCTGGAACGGTGATGCCGGCTGCGCTGTAATTCCACGACAGCGCGCGGTGCAACCAACAACAATGCTGAAACCATAAAATATGCCGCAACCGATAGCATCTGCGGTGTTGCCGTCCAAGACAAGACCGCCACACCCGCACCAATAACTAAGACCACCCACAGACCATAGAGGTTGCGAATCAATAGCAACAGCAGCGCGCATACAACAACGAGCGCCCACATGGTACCCGCCGCATAACCGTGGCTGATTAGCCAAGCACCAGCTAACCCGACCACCGCCGGGGCAGGGTACCCGGCCAATAAAGTAGCCACCATACCCGGTCCAGTGGGACGACCTTTCGACACGGTCAAACCAGAAATATCAGCATGCACACGAATGCCACGAAGCTTGCGTCCCACTAGTGCTGCTACTAGCGCGTGTCCGGCCTCGTGCAAAACCGTAGCTAAATGTCGAACTATCCGGTAACCAAACGGCGTCCAGGTAACTAACAACGCGGCAATGCCAACCGCTAGAACCCAGCTTTGGGGTAGGGGTGGTTGTACAGTTGTTGCTCGTTGCCATAACTCTTCCAACACCAGACCACTTATAGCAGAATATTCTGACCAAACACTCAGCTCTATGCCCAAGTGGTGTTACCTCTTATGGTGTACGAAACATTTTGAAAGGAATCCCGCAATGACAACAGAACCCGACCTCGTTCTCACCATCGCCGGGTTGGCCATTATCGCCGTCACCGTTGGACTACTTATCTGGGGCAGAGTTTCCCCGGTTGTCGCCATGGCCCTGGTACCTACTGTGGGTGCCATTGTGCTTGGCTTTGGTGTGGGAGATTTACAATCATTTTTCAGTTCTGGGCTCGACCAGGTGATGAACGTTGTTGTGATGTTCATCTTCGCTATCATCTTTTTCGGCATATTATCGGACGCCGGGCTGTTTGATCCAGTAATACGACGGCTTATTTTGATGACACGTGGCCGAGTCATACTGGTGGTTATCGGTACCGTACTGATCGGCGCTTTAGCGCACCTTGATGGTGCCGGAGCCACCACGTTCTTACTGACCATTCCAGCGTTACTACCGCTTTATCGGGCGCTGGAGATGAACCGCTATCTGTTGTTACTGCTCGTCAGCCTATCGGCAGCGCTGATGAATATGGTGCCCTGGGGTGGGCCATTGATTCGAGCCGCCAGTGTTATTGATGTAGAACCCGGTGAACTCTACCGACCGCTTATCCCGCTGCAGGGGGTCGGACTGCTGCTGCTGATTGGGCTGGCTGTGCTGTTGGGATTGCGCGAGATCCGTCGAATAAACGCTCAAGTGGGATCAGGTACGGTGCAATCTGCCAGTGCGGTGGATGTCTATGAAATTGCCGATGATTTTAGCCAACGACAGTTACAAGAGCGCAAAGATCTGGTGGGCAAAATAAATGCTCATCCGGTAATTTATTGGCTCAATATTGTCGTTGTTATCGCCGTGATCACGACCATGCTGGCCGGCTGGTTAGACCCGGCCTTTAGCTTCGTGCTGGGCGTGGCAGTGCTGCTGCCACTAAATTTCAATTCGGCGAGATTGCAGATTGATCGTATCAAAGAACATGCACCCAATGCGTTGATGATGGCTTCGGTCATTATTGCTGCGGCAGTGTTTCTCGGTGTGCTCAATGAATCTGGCATGTTGGAAAATGTGGCACTTGCTATGCTGCAAATTATCCCAGACTCTGTCGGACAGTACTTGCACGTGATTGTCGGTACCCTTGGTGTTCCGCTTGATATGCTCACCTCCACCGATGCCTATTACTTTTCAGTGCTTCCGCTCGTTGAAGCCACGGCAGGGCAATTCGGTGTGGCAGCCTCATCTACCGCCTATGCGCTATTGGTCGGCAATATCATCGGTACCTTCGTTAGCCCCTTTGCCCCGGCAGCTTGGCTAGCGATCGGGCTGGCCGAAGCCGATATGGGCAAACATATCCGGTACTCATTTGCCATTATGTGGGGCTTTAGCATCATATTGTTATTAGTGGCAGTACTGCTGGGAATTGTCCAAGTATAAATTTTTGAAAGCTGCTTTGACAGCAGAGTAGAAACGAGCATAGGTGAGCACAAAGAACCTGCACTGGGTGGAACAAAACGTTAGCCTCGGGACGGCAGCGGACCTAGAATATTCCACAACTGTCTTGCGAGCTGTGCAGCAGGGGATGATGGGCGGGCCGGTTGTGCGGATCTATCGTCCTGCACCTACGGTGTCGTTTGGACAGCAAGATGTCCGAATGGCAGGGTATGAACGTGCCCGTAATTGCAGCCAACAACACGGTTTCACTCCGGTGGTGCGACGCGTGGGTGGTCGAGCTGCTGCCTATCATCACGGGTCTGTTGTGATAGATCATATCCAACCTGAAAATGATGCCATGTTCGGTTTTCGGCAGCGTTTTGAATATTTTGGGCAACTAGTCACCGCGGCATTAGCCAGCCTTGATGTTGCTGCAGCGGTAGGCGAGATCCCAGGTGAATACTGTGCCGGAGAATATTCTGTCCATGCCGTGCTGAACTCTGGCCGACAAATTAAATTGGCCGGCACTGCACAACGTGTTGTCAAAGGTGCTTGGCTTTTTTCAACCAGCTTGGTGGTAGAAGACGGGCGGGCTATCCGGGATGTTCTAACCGATGTTTACGATGCTTTGGATATCTCTTTTGACCCGCAAACGGCGGGCTCGGCAGATGAAGCAAGACCAGAAATCACCGTTGACGACGTTATCGATGCCTTGCTTGTTCAGTATCAACACCGGTTTGTGGCCGGTGGGCATAGTGGACACGATACTTACGAGTTGACCGAAACTTCGTGGTCTAGACTCATCGACGCTATTCCGCCTGAACCAACTAAGTCTTAGCTACTGGCGTTTATGTCCTGTGCAGCAATGGCCTGATGAGGCGTCTGTGGCACTAACAGGCCGCGCACCGCGGCGGTAACGAGCAACACGAGCGCGATGAACAAGATGGCTTCTACCCCGATGTAGTAAAAGTGCGTACTGGAACCACCCGGAGAGGTCCCGGCTAACACGGCATCTGATTCGATCGCCAGGATGGGCCGGATGATTACTGTTTTGATCAGAAGCAGACCCACGGCGATAAAACTATAGAAACGTATTTGCTGGAATTTTTCGAGCGGATGGATCCGGTGGCTACGCCATAACTTGATCAAGGAGAGCACCAAAATAATGGCCAGGACAACTTCGGTGATGTTCATGGCAAGAAACACTCGCCGCCCGATCCCCAAACCCAGCGGGATAGTAATGCCGGGTGCCGTAAATTTCAGGGGTGCTTCAATAAACGAAATGCCGATGATCAACCCGATCCACATGGCCGGGATAATGAGCATCATTGCTCGTGCCCAACGAGGGGTGTCGGTACTACTGGGAGTCATGAATGGGTATCCTTCCGGAGTGTATGCCGATACAGCGCCACCGTTACGGCCCCACACAGCAAATACGATAGGCCCACGAATAACCATCCGGTGCTAAAGGTTTGCGTTAAATCCTGTAGTAGCCCCATGATGAGCGGTCCCAGAGCGAAACCGGTGTACATGCCCATCGAATTTAGTCCCGAAGCGGCACCGATTTTATCCGCGGAGACAACACGGAGCAGACCGGCATTTATTACCACATTGGCGCCAAAGACGGTGATGCCATGGAGCGCTGCACCTACCCATACTAACGCTGGTTGTTGCCAGTTTGCTGCACTAAGAAATGCCAAGACCCCTAACAGTGCTCCAGCGCTAATAATGATGAGTAATTGTGGTGGCTTAGCACCGGATTGCATTTTGCGACTCCAAGCGATGCGAGATACGACGCCAATAACCCCAGACATCGCTGCCGCAGCTCCACCTAGTACTAACGAAAAATCCAGTTCCTGGACGGCAAATAACGGTAGGTAGACGTTGGTAGCTTGCATACCCATGCCCGAAAACATGGCGATAGCCGCAAAGAAATACACTACTACCGGCAGCTTATCCGTCGTCTGTATCCTGTCAGTCTTGGCGGAACCAGCCTCGTCATCTGGCGAAGTAGATGAGCTGGGCGCTGGCCGACGGAGACTGGCCAATTGCGTGGGAGACGGAACGTAGTTTAACGAGACTAACCACAGCACCGTACACACCACGGCACCACCAAGCGCGGCCCCGGTCCATCCCAGGGCTAGAGCAACTGCTGGGAAAAACAGTCCGGCAAATAACTGCGAGGCTTGAACACCGGATTGTTTGACCCCGATCCAACCTGTGCGCTTGTGGTGCGGAACGGCACGCATGATCACCCGGTTAGTCGTTGGGTTTGAGATGGCTTGAGCAGGACCGGCAAGTAGCGCAGCCACAACTAATAACCAATACGATTCAGCGAAGGCCGCTACTATCATTGCTACTGCTGTTCCAAGGAAAATCAGCAGCATTTGTGCTCGAACACTGATCTTATCTGCCAGGTTCCCCAGCCAAATACTCAATACTGCTGCCCCAGCGAAGACAATCGTCACGATATAGCCGATTTGTCCTTCGGAAATGCCAAGGTCCCTGATGATCAGTGCCGATGACACCGAGACCCCGTAATTGAACAACGGTCCGGCGCCCATAGCACACAGCAAGATAATCAAAAGCCCGGTGGAGGCCGTAGATGCTGCGGAAGGATTGGAAGATTTCACATGCTTTAGCGTAACGGTTTTCAAACGTAAATTACTGGGTTGATCAGCGCTAGTCGATGACCATTTGCCCGACTCGAAAACTGTCTTAACACAAAACAGGACACCACGAGAGGTGGTGTCCTGTTGGCACCTATTGGTCTGCACCACAGATGCCGATATTATGAAGAGGCACTAGATTTGAGCGTCTTTGAGAGATTCGGTTTCGTCGTCGCCTTCAAGGAGGCAAAGAATTTCACGATCATCCACGGCATCCCAGGTTTCCTCAGACGGTGAGATAGTGGTGATCCAAATTTCTGAATCGTAGTAATCAACGCCCACGTAGTCTTCAAAAGCTGGCACGCATTCGTCTTCAGCAGCTTCTTCCATGGATTCTTCGCCCGGGAAATCGCCCTTCGGTAAGTCAAAAGCATGGAAGACTTCCAGGTCGTGGGACTCATCGCAGGAAATGGTATTGAGCTCGTCAATCTCGCCTTCTGGCAAGTCCTCACTATTAATGCAGTCGCCAACGGCGGCGGTTGGCGCTTGTCCGCAGGCTACTAAACCTGCTGCCCCGAGTAGTGTGACGAAAACCAGCCCACCGGCACGAAAGGCAGAATCCTTCAAGGTAACTCCTAGTTTTTAGTGTGGTGATGTTCAGGTAAGACCTTAGTGAAAAGTTTTAGATAATGGCAAACGTTACTGCCCAGTATGTTTAGCGTTTCGCATGACTCGGGCTAGTGATACCTGAGCAGTACGGATGAGGAAACGCGCTTGTTGGAAGGGCTTTTCGGTCTCATCAGTACTGAGCTATTGTTGAACGAATCAAGGAAAAGCTCACAGCGTCGGATCCAAGTAGGCTTGGAGCACTGAAAGGAGTCGATCATGGG
The DNA here is from genome assembly GCA_019113675.1 of Candidatus Yaniella excrementigallinarum. Classification (GTDB taxonomy): domain Bacteria; phylum Actinomycetota; class Actinomycetes; order Actinomycetales; family Micrococcaceae; genus Yaniella; species Yaniella excrementigallinarum. The sequence continues at coordinate 22,761 of DXHA01000061.1, read as the reverse complement.
CACGCTAAATCTAGGCCGCGTAGTACGTTCGATAGCCGGTATTGCTGTGGTTGGGACGATAATGGCTGGCTGTGCATCGGACAGTGCAGGTGATGAAGACCCACCTCCTGAAGCGCCGCAGCAGGTGCTACCAGAACCCGATGCAGAGCACACCGATAACACCGAAGATGTTGCCATCACCGAACTTGCCGATGCCGACTGGGTAGCCGAAACCGCCGAAGAAAATGCTATTCCGCTGCGGGCCATGTCCGCGTATGCCGGGGCGGCGCTGCGGATGGCAGAAACCCAACCAGAATGCAATCTGGGGTGGAATACGCTGGCCGGTATCGGTTCAGTAGAAACCTCACATGCCAGCATTGACGACAGTGGCCTTGACGCACAGGGTGGAGCTGAGCCGGCAATTATCGGGCCAGTACTTGATGGTAGCGAAGAGGTTATGGAAGTTCCCGATACCGATCAGGGCGAATACGACGATGATGACGACTGGGATCGAGCCGTTGGGCCTATGCAGTTCTTGCCCGAAACCTGGGAATCCTATGCAGTGGATGGGAACCAAGACGGCCAAACCGATCCCCAGCAGATCGATGACGCTGTACTAACTGCCGGCACCTACCTGTGTGAAACCGCCGATGACTTCAGTGACGATGAACAGTGGCTGCAGGCTGTCACCACGTATAATCAGTCAACAGACTATGCTCGCGATGTTGCCCGGATCGCGACTTCCTATGCCGCGGAGGATAATGATGACCAGTAAGGCCGTGTCCCCAACTATGGGTCCGGTTCGGCGCTGGCTGACCTTTATCTGCGGTGTATGCATTATGTCTGTGGGGATTGCCTTGACCGTGCATGGACAGCTTGGCACCGCTCCGATTTCTACGTTTCCGGTAGTTATCGGGGCTGCGACGTCATGGTCGGTGGGCACGGTTACCGCGGCGATGAATATCTTTTTCGTTGGTATTCAAGCCTTAATTTTGCGGCGTCAATTTCCGGTATTTCAGCTAGTTCAGATACCCGTAGCGGTGCTATTCGGCACCGTTATAGACCTGTCGTTGTTTCTGACTAGCTGGGCTCAGACTGACTCTTATCTATTGCAGTGGGTCGTGACTATTATCGGGGCAATCACGCTGGGCGTCGGCGTGTATGTCGAGGTCAAGCCGAAGTTATTATATTTGCCGGGTGAGGGTTTAGTTATAACCTTGAGCCAAGTCACTGGCATCCGATTTGGCACCATGAAGCAGCTGATGGACTGGTCGCTGGTGTTGATTTCTGCAGTATTATCCCTGTTGCTTATGCACCAGCTGGTAGGGGTTCGCGAAGGCACCGTATTCGCGGCCTTCGCTGTTGGGGGAGTCGTTAAGGCTATCGGGTGGTTGCGTCAGCGAACGCTCAAGGACTCGGAGGCGGAACAGACTGCGCGAGTTTGAGCGAAACCGTTCACGAGGCATAAAAAACGTGTGACACATCACGTAGGGTGGGGATAGTTCATCACTGTCACCCTAGTAAAGGCCCAGGTCATATGTCGTCGCGCTCTTCGCAGAAGCGATTCAAACTGCTGAAATTTCTGTGGGGTGCCCTCGCCGTCGTGGTGGTAGTGGGATTAGCCCTGGGTGGTTTTATTACCTGGTCTGTCCTGCGGGCATTTCCTGATACCTCTGGAACACTCGAAGCGGCAGGCTTGGAACACGAAGTTACCGTTCAACGTGATGCACAGGGCATCCCGACGATTACCGCTGAAACTTCGCATGACTTGTTTTACGCCCAGGGTCTTGTACACGCCCAAGACCGTTTCTGGGAAATGGATTTCCGGCGTCACATGACCAGCGGACGCTTATCTGAACTCTTTGGTGCCTCACAATTAGATACCGATAAGTTCTTGCGTGCCTTGGACTGGCACGGCATCGCAGAACAAGAAGTTGCCGATCTGCCAGAACAGGAACGCAGTTATTATCAGGCCTATGCCGACGGAGTTAACGCCTATCTAGCAGAACGCCAAGGCGGTCAGTTAGCGTTGGAATACACCGTGTTGGGGTTACAGAATAGTGACTACGAACCCGAACCCTGGACCCCCACCGATTCTGCGGCCTGGCTCAAAGCTATGGCCTGGGACCTGCGCACAAATGTTGAAGCTGAAACCACCCGGGCACTGCTGACCCAGCACATCGATGAGGCAACGCTTAACGACCTATACCCAAGCTATCGCTTTGATGAGCATCCGGTGATTCTTGCTGAAGACCCAGACGGCTCCGGCATTCATGACGCCGATATTCCAGCACCCGCTGGCAACCAGGACGAGCCGCCAGATGCCACCTCGGTATCGGCGCATACTGCTTCAGGAGAAAATGAGCTGCTCTGGTCCGATGGAGACGACGCCAGCCCCGATCCGCTCATGGAGACCATTGCTGCTGTGGATGACATGATGCCGGCAACCGGTGAAGGGATCGGTTCCAACTCGTGGGTTGTATCAGGGGAACACACCCAGTCTGGTAAGCCGCTGCTGGCCAACGACCCACATTTGGGGGCCTCGCTGCCATCCGTGTGGAACCAAATGACCCTGCGATGTGCTGAGGTTAACGCAGATTGTCCCTTCGATGTGAGTGGTTTTGGCTTCTCCGGGCTGCCGGGCATCGCGATTGGACACAACCAAGATATTGCCTGGGGTTTTACGAATATGACCACCGATGTTGCCGACTTGTACGTTGAGCGCATTGAAGACGATAAATACTGGCACGATGGCGAAAAGCTGCCGTTGGAATCACGCAAGGAAACCTTTGAGGTCGCCGGTAGCGATCCTGAGGAACTCGAGGTGCAATCAACCCACCACGGTCCGATACTGTCCGAGCTAGAACCAGACTTTGAGCTGATGACCATCAATCCGCCAATTGATGAAGCAAGTGACGAGCAACCGCCCGGCGAATTTGCGATCAGTTTACGGTGGACAGCACTCGATGTAACCACCACACCGCAAGCGATCTTCACGCTGAACCAGGCGACAAACTTTGGCGAATTCCGCCAAGCCGCATCGGAGTTTGAAGTCCCGGGCCAAAACCTCATTTATGCCGATACCGAAGGTAACATTGGCTATCAAGCTCCCGGGACACTGCCCATCCGTGGAGCCGGGGACGGCTACCTGCCACAACCAGGATGGGACAGCGCTTATGATTGGCAAGGCGAGATCGCTTTCGAGGACCATCCGGTAAGCTACAATCCGGAATCCGGTTATATCGTTACCGCCAATAACCCCATCGTCAATGATGACTACCCGTATTTCTTAAGCCGCGATTGGGATAGGGGACACCGTGCAGCACGCATCGTTGACCGGGTCGAACAGCTGCTGGATGCCGGACCGGTTACGGCAGACGATATGGCCGAACTACAAATGGATAACGCTTTTCCCGGGGCCGAAGCTCTACAACAGGCTTATACGGATATCGAAGTCGAAGACGACGACGTCCAACAGGCTCTGGATCTGCTAGCAGACTGGGATGGGCAAAACGATCCCGACTCGTCAGGTGCAGCATTCGCTAACGTTTTATGGAACCATGTCACTTTCCAGATGATGCGCTCCCAGGACGCCACTATTCCACGCAGCAACCAATCACGATTCGTCGAGTTCTTCAAACAACATCTCGAATCGCCCGATAGCCAATGGTGGGCGGACTCGCAAGAAGAGCTGCTTAAAGATGCCGCCGCGGCAGCCTATGAAGAACTCACCGATGAGCAGGGCTCCGATATGGACCAGTGGAGTTGGGGAGAGCTGCACGCTTTACCACTGACGCATGAATCTTTTGGTACCAGTGGAATCGCACCCATCGAAGCATTATTCAACCGCGGCCCTTATCCGGTGGGAGGTGGTTCCGGGGTGGTCAACGCTACCGGATGGGATCTGGACGTTAGCTATGCGACCGACACCGTGCCTTCAATGCGTATGGTGGTCGATCTGGATGAGTGGGACCACTCGACGTGGCAGAACCTGACTGGCGCTAGTGGACACGCCTTTCATGACAACTACACCGACCAAACTGAAGCTTGGGCCAAAGGCCAACAGTACACCTGGTACCACTCGACGCAAGCAGTGGACGACGCCACCAAAGAAACCCTGACTCTCCAACCAGCCGATACCGACACGAAATAAAGGTTTATAAGGCCGTTAAATCAAACGCTCGGCCGGGTTATCCCATCCGAGCGTTTGCACCGATTGCTAGGACCAAGCCTGTACCTGGTCGAAGCTCATATGCGGTTTTTCATCAGTGCTTGGTTGTGTCGTGAGAGTATTGATCAGTCTGTTTGGCCTGGTCATTGGTATGGCCATTGCCCAGCCCAGTGTCGTGGTTACGCTCAAGAGCAGCGCCTTCGACATCAACATTGGGCAAAATACGACTAATCCATTTCGGTAACCACCATGCCGATTTACCTAGTAGATGCATCAACGATGGAATGAGTACCAGACGCACCAGGAAAGCATCCATCAGCACTCCGAACGTGAGCCCGAATCCAATAGGCCGGATCATTGATGAGTCGCTGAAGATAAATCCGGCAAACACTGACATCATGATCAGCGCTGCAGCTATCACGACGGCGCGTCCATTCTGGAAGCCTTCTTGAACGGCAACGGGGGCTGGTGAGCCATGCACATATGCTTCACGCATGCCCGAAGAGATAAACAGTTGATAGTCCATCGCTAGTCCGAATAGCACGCCGACAAGAATAGTAGGCAAGAATGCCAGGATCGGTGCGGGCTCGTGTACATCGAATACTGGGGCTAACCATCCCCACTGGTAGATAGCCGTCACCGCTCCCATGGTTGCAAATACCGACAGCAAGAACCCGCCGGTAGCAATGAGCGGGACCAATATAGACCGAAATACCAAGATCATGATCAGGAACGATAAACCAACGACCAGACCCAGATAAATTGGTAGCGCGTCGGCCAGAGTCTCGGATATGTCCACGAAACCGCTGGTTAGCCCGGCAACCTTTAGTTCCCCGTTATCGGGGCCCACTGTAGTGTCACGCAGCTGGTGAACCAGTTGTTCGGTACTTTGGTCGTTTGGACCATCCTCGGGGACCACCTGAAACATCGCCATCGTATCGTCATCATTGGTTCCGGCCGGTACCACCTGTTTGACATGGTCGATTTCGGCTAGATCCTCGCCGATATCAGCCTGGCGTTCAGTCAGTTCAGTATCGGAAAGATCATCGGGTACATCTACAACACCGACTAGTGGTCCGTTACGTCCGTCCCCGAACTGTTCTTGGATGACCTTATAGGCCTCATAGGCTGGGGTGCCGGGGCTCTCTTGAGAGCCATCGGGCATGCCCAAACGCATAGATAAGAATGGTATTGCTATAACGCCGGCTACTAGCACGGCTCCGACCGTCTGCAAAACGGCTCTACTCGTTAACATTGGTTTAGGCTGCTGATTGACGGGCTGGGACCGTGTTTCTTCAGAATATGCAGCATGTTCACCGTGAGAATGCTGTTCAGCCAAAATGCGACGTTCTTTACGTGACAGCGCTTTCGGGCCTATCCAGGACAGTAATGCTGGCGTCATCGTGATAGCAACCAAGACTGCCAGGACCACTGCTACGGCACCAACGGTACCCATTAGACCCAAGAAGTCGATGCCGGTGACATTTAGCGCAGCTAGAGCGATCACCACGGTGGTTCCGGCGAATACTACGGCATTTCCTGACGTGCCATTGGCCATGCCGATGGATTCTTGAAGGGGCATGTTTGCTTTGAGTTGCTTGCGGTGCCGGTTAACAATAAATAGCGCGTAGTCGATACCCACGGCTAATCCCAGCATCAGCCCGAGCACCGGGGTCACCGACATCATGTCTACAGTGCCGGAGAACGCCATAGCCCCGGAAATGCCCACGCCGACACCCAGCAGCGCGTTGAAGATTGGTAGACCTGCGGTAATGAATGTGCCCAGCATGATGACCAAAACGATGCCGGCGACCACCAGGCCGACTACTTCTCCCAGCCCGACAATGTCTGGCACTTCCTGTGAAATATCGGTGGTCGGATAAACATTGACCCCGTCGATATCAGCATCGTCCAGGGCGGTGTTAATAGCTTGACGGTCGTCTTCGTTGACATCAAGATTGGGCTGGTCGAAAGTCAAGGTCGCAACAGCGGTTGAACCATCCTCGGAAACAACGTGGTAGTCCTCGGTTAGCTCTACAAGTCGCTCCCCGTATTCCAGCTCTTCCTTACTGTCAGCCAGTTCTTGTTTATTGTCCTCAAGCTCTTGCTCCTGCGCATTAAGCTCGGACGTAGCTTCTTCTAGCTGTTCACGACCCTGATCTAACTGCTGTTGCTGCTGACCAAATTGCTGCTCGATTACTTCTTCGGGTAGCCCTTGAGCTTCGGCTTGCTCTTTGGCCTGATCCAGTTGCTCTTGGCCTGAGTCAAGTTCTTCCTGCGAGCTCTCGAGCTGGTCACGACCGTCTTCAAGCTGTTCTTCACCATCAGCAATTTGAGACTCAGCGTCATCGATGTCTGAGTGGCCCTGGGCTATTTCGTCTTTTTGCTCGTCCAGATCGTCCTCAGTCTGGAACGGACTCATAGTTGAGTCGACGCCATTTTCGTCTTCGAGGTCGTTCAACAGAGTTTCAATATTGGACTTCTGATCAGCTGTGAGTTCTGATCCATCATCGGTTTGAAACACGATGTCGCCAGAGCCTTTAGAAGCATCAGGAAATTCTTCTTCAAGTTGGTCCGTGACTTTAGCTGTCTCGGTATCCGGAATATCCACTTGGTTCGTCAGCGTACCGCCGAAGGTAAGGAAACCACCAACCGCAAGTCCTAGTGCAATCAGCCATGATAACAGCGCGATCCAGGGACGCTTGGCAGAACCAATCCCTAGCCGGTATAGCAACTTGGCCATAGTGATCCTTCAGTAAATAGAAATTGTTTTCTGTCCCAAGTTACTATAGTAGACGCTGCGTCTCGAAATTGACTAGGGAAGAGAGGTGGAGGTGTGAAGAAGGCACGCGGACGTCCGCGAAGTAAGAAAGCACAACAAGCAGTACTGCAGGCAGCTGCAGACCTATATGTCGACCTTGGCTACGACAAGACCACGATGGAAGGAATCGCGGGCCGTGCCGGAGTCAGCAAACAGACCGTTTATCGGTGGTGGGGTTCAAAAGCGAAAATCTTGCTCGAAGTACTAACTTCCGAGTATGTACGTTTTCCTGTTCCAGGGCCTGATGCGACGCACAGCCTGCGTGACGATCTGGTTGCATGGATTACACAAATTGCTGATGAGCGGCACAATGGGGCGGCCACAAATCAAATAATCAATATGTTGGTGTCGATCGTTATGGCCGGTGATCAAGAGGCCAAGCCCGTGTACCAGCAGCTTATTTGGCCGGTGGAGGCGGCAGTTAAACAACGCTTCCTTGACGCTGCTAAGCAGGAGAACACTGTATTTACTACCGATCCGACGTTTGCCGCAGAACTGTTTATGAGCTGCTTTTTGGCGCGACTTATCTTCGGTGAGCCCTTGGACGACCAATGGGTGGATCAGCTGCTGGAAGCTGTCACAACATCACAGTAGCGGGGAGGGCTTAGTGGCAGCGGTGTTAGGCCAGCTCAATCGGCCGCCTGGTGAATTCGGCCGTTTAGATGACCCAACATTTTTGGCCCCGGCCGCCTTTGCTTGATTCAGAGTGTTTTTGAATCCTGGCGTAGTGAAATAAAAGGTTGTGCCCTTCCGGATGTCCGGTCGGCGCTGCTTATGGATCAACATAAAGACAGGCGCTTCAAAAAGAGGGTGTTGACCCCAGGTCTGTTGAGCATGTTCATAACTATCGATCCCCGTCACCAAAGCACACAATGGTGGCACTTATAAGATCACGCTTACATACGAAACGGATTAGTCCAATTTTGGCAAGACATTCGAAAGCGCTGATGTAGTCCAGGGAAGTATTTGGACTTGGTTCCAGGCACGCAAGTTATATACACAGTAAGATTCGATTCCGAGGATCCGACCTTCTCCGATGAAATTATACAGAAGTGGCTCTTGGAAAGTGTTCCGGGCGGTACCAAGGTGACTATCATTTGTGAGGAAGTAGCCTATGGGATACGAAAAGAGGATCACGATATAGGTTTAAAATCTACACTGAAAATCTTGCTTTCTTTACTGAATGACAAAGTGAAGCGATGAGTCCTTCTTTGGATTTTCAACCCTAGTTGACCTGATACAAATGGGGCCGGAGCGCGACATTACCTGCTATTTACAGGACGAGCTTGTAGCCCTGGTGGGTGGCAGCGTAACCCAAGGAATCGTAGAACCGGTGAGCATCGTTGCGCTTCTTATCGGTTGTTAGCTGGGCGAAGGTAGCGCCACGGCTACGGCCCCACTCGTGGGCCCATGTGAACATGGCAGAACCCAGACCCTTGCCCCGCGTCGACGAGTCAAGCCGTACGGCTTCGATCTGCAGCCGTTTGGTCCCGCCACGGGACAGACCGGGGATTAGCGTGAGCTGGAAGGTTCCGCACAGCTTGTCGTGGGCATCTCGGATCACGGCAAGGAATTGATTCGGGTCTGCATCGATGTCGTCGAATGCTGTGAGGTACGCGTCGATATCTGTTGTTTCGCGCGTGCTGCCGAGGAAGTCATCCGATAGCAGTTCCACAAGGGATGCGACGTCGTCGCGCACGGCTCGAGAGATCGAGAAAGTCTCCCCACCGACAGTGATCTGGTCCATGAGGCTATGATAGTGGCCCACCACTAGAGCGGCTCAACCAATGGGGTATGGTTTCCGGCTGACAATAAGGCACACAAGACGAAGTGCGTTATATAGCCGACCGTGCAAGTACTTACAGACGGAAGAACACCGGTCGTGGCTACTGGCTGGGTGTAGTCGACATAGCAGCAGCCACGTCGATCAGCCGTTGTTTCACCTTGTGAGCGGGCTGATAATAGAGCAATGCCAGGTCGCGCCTGACTATTGAGTCAGTTTTGAGTCGTGCTGCATAGGCGCAGGGCGTGTTTCGTATGCATTGAAGAGCAAGGCAGGGTGAAGATGAGTACAGAACTGTTGCGGTTGCTACTTGATTTACTGGGAACCTTTGCCTTCGCACTTAATGGCGCTTTGACTGCAGCTCGTGTTGCTCGGCTCGACATTGTTGGGGTCAAAACATTGGGTATGATTACTGCCCTTGGTGGCGGTATTATTCGCGATGTCCTTTTGGACGATTTACCGCCAGCTACATTTCGTGATTGGCGGTACTTAGCTGTAGCTGCAGCCGGGGCGCTTATTGCGTTTATTTTCTCAAGACGTTTACGTCGATTAGCCGTGCCTATCGAAATTCTCGACGCCGTTGGGTTGAGCGTATTTGCAGTCACTGGGGCAAGCAAGGCAATGGAATTCGGTCTTGGTCCAACCCAAGTAATCATCCTTGGTGCAGTTACGGGTGTTGGTGGTGGGACAATTCGGGACGCGCTAGTTGGTCAGATTCCGTCTGTCATGAGTGAAGGGCTCTACGCCATCCCTGCCTTAGTGGCTGCAGCAATCACGATCAGCGCTATTCTTACTGATCTCTATGGGGTGGCTGCGGCAATCATTGCGGCGACGGTTTGCTGGCTGATTCGGATCATTGGCGTATATTTCAAACTCAACGCTCCCCAGCTGCCAGGAGCAGCAAGTATCGAGAATAGATCTGAATAATCCAGCTGTTTTATAACAGCGCGATAACAAACCTGTAACGAAACGATAACAGTCTTGATGTGGTTTTTGGCGCGTAAAGTCGCGAGGGGCAAATACGGAAACCCCGCGAGTTGATGCGGGTAGAGCAAGGTCAAGATGCCGCTTAAATCCTTCCTTTTCAGTCGGATTTCCTCTAACGTGACGGTTGATATGCATGCTCAGCTCGTTATTGTGTAGGTCATGCCCATTTCCGAAAATGAAAATGATCATTCTGACACTCCTATTGATCTTCGCTCTCCATCACTAGCTGATGGCGCCGCCATGTGGCGTTTGACCCGTGATACCGGCGTTTTGGATTTGAACTCCTCATATCAATATTTGCTGTGGTGCCGCGATTTTTCGGCAACCAGCGTGGTAGCAGTCGACGCGGATGAACACGTACTTGGATTTATCACCGCCTTTCTGCGCCCTGACGATCCCTCCACACTGATGGTCTGGCAGGTTGGGGTTGATGACGCTGCCCGTGGGCAAGGCTTAGCCAGCCGCATGCTGGACTATCTAGTAACCACCACCGGGGCCCAAACCCTGGAAACCACCGTCACCGACGACAACACGGCTTCCAATCGGCTTTTTGCAGCGCTTGCCCAACGCCACGCTGCCCAACATGACATCACGCCACTGTTTACTCCAGCCATGTACCCAGATGGCCACGATACCGAGTACTTGCACCGCATCGGCCCGCTGGCACCCGCTGCTGATAGACAAACGTCAGCCCCATGTAGCAAGAACGTGGTGGCACAGTAAGTCGTAGTCACACTCACACCATTAACTCACTGAACCTCATGTCAGAGAGCAATCAGGCTCGATGACACATTTTAGAAGGGAATACCCTCATGGATACTGAAATTTTTGAAACCACAGAGTCACAAGTACGCAGCTATTGCCGCAGCTGGCCCACCGTCTTTACCGGTGCTTCCGGCTCAATTATGACGGACGAACAGGGTAAAGAATATATTGATTTCTTTGCCGGCGCCGGTGCGTTGAACTACGGTCACAACAACCCCAAGCTGCGCAGCGAGCTAATCGATTACCTGACCTCAGACGGACTGGTCCATTCTTTGGACATGATGACCCCGGCCAAACGCGAGTTCCTCCAAACTTTCAAAGAACTCATCCTTGAACCGCGCAACTTGGACTACAAGATTTTGTTCCCTGGACCAACGGGCACCAATACTGTAGAGACCGCGCTGAAATTGGCCCGTAAAGTCACCGGCCGTCAGCACATCCTGTCATTTACCAATGCATTTCACGGTATGACCCTGGGGTCGCTGTCCGTCACCGGCAACTCAATGAAACGCCAGGGTGCGGGCATGCCACTGACTAACAGCTCCAAGATTCCATACGATGACTACTTCGATGGTGAAACACCAGACTTCTTGTGGCTAGAGCGCGTACTGGAAGACTCCGGCTCCGGCGTGGACAAACCAGCGGCCATTATTGTCGAAACCGTCCAGGGTGAAGGCGGACTCAGCGCCGCACGCGCCGAATGGTTACAGGAGCTGCGTCGTCTGACTAGCCACCATGATATTTTGCTTATTGTCGACGACGTTCAGGCCGGTTGTGGACGCACCGGAACATTCTTTAGCTTCGAAGAAGCCGGCATCACTCCGGATATTGTCTGTGTATCCAAATCCATTTCCGGTTACGGCATGCCCATGGCGCTGACACTGTTCAAACCCGAACTTGATGTTTGGACACCTGGCGAGCACAACGGAACCTTCCGCGGTAATAACCCGGCATTTGTCACCGCTACCGCCGCGCTGCGCCACTACTGGTCCAATGACGACTTTGAAAAAGGCCACCTTGCCCAGGTTATCGACACCTTGCAAGATGCACTGATGAAAATTGCCGTCGAAGTTGAAGGTACTACCGTCAAGGGTCGCGGCCTGCTCACCGGACTGTACTTCGAAGATCCAGAAATCGCCTCCAAGGTTGCGGCCGTGGGGTTTGAAAACGGTATACTGGTGGAAACCTCCGGGCCTCAGGACGAAGTACTAAAACTGATGCCGGCTATGACCATTGAACTCGATGTATTGCAGCGCGGGCTGCATATCCTGGCTGAATGCGTCAGTGAAGTAACCAAACAGGACATCAGCTTGGTTCTGCCTGAGCCAGCAAACGCGTAACCACTACACGACTTCAAGGGAATATTTTATGATCGTCTCACAGTTAGAACAGCTCAACGACACTGAACGTGACGTCAAATCCGAGACATGGCGCTCCCGGCGCATCGTACTGGCTCGCGAAGGTGTGGGCTTTTCGATGCATGATACCGTCATTTATGCCGGTACGACGTCGACATTTCACTACGAAAATCATATTGAAGCCGTCTACTGCGTTGAAGGTGAAGGTACCCTCACCAACGAAGAGACCGGTGAGGTCCACCCGCTACGCGATGGCACCCTATATTTGCTTGACGGCCATGAAAAACACACCGTGCGTGCAACCACCCAGTTGCGAATGGCTTGTGTATTCAACCCGCCGGTCACCGGGCGTGAAACCCACGACGCCGCAGGCGTCTACCCGTTGGTCACCGAAGACGGCGCCGACCGTAAGGTGCCAACCACGGCTCGTGTCGGTGAACAAACTAAAGTTGCCAGCCAGTCCGGTACAGCCGGGGGCGAAGAGCAGCTGTCGGCGGTAGCGAACTAACTGGCGTGTGCCCCCGCTAGGCGCGGGGGAGTACATCCTGCACGGGGCGGAAGTCCCGGTGTTCTTCTAAGTCCAATTGGTCCACCGTGGCGTCATATACGCCACGGTGGACCAATTTTCCATTGTGGGCATTCAATCCGGCAGCAAATCCGGCATCCTGTGAAAGGGCTGTTTGCCAGCCTTGTGTGGCGACACGCTGAATATAGGGCAGTGTGGCGTTGGTCAGTGCAGCGGTGGACGTTTGTGGTACTCCGCCTGGCATATTCGAAACGCAGTAGTAAATTTTGTCGCCCACCAAATATGTGGGGTTCTGGTGGGTAGTCGGGTGCGAGTTTTCAAAGCAACCACCCTGGTCGATGGCAATATCCACCAGTACGGAACCGGGGCGCATACGCTCAACCATATCGGCGGTAACCAATTTGGGTGCTGCGGCACCCGGGATCAAGACCGAACCGACCACCAGATCCGCATCGGCCACGGCTTCGGCGATGTTCATGGTATTTGATGCCAGCGTATCCAATCGACCCTGGTGGATTTGGTCTAGTTCAGCCAAGCGTTCCAGATTCAGATCAATAACTTTGACGTCGGCTCCCATACCTGCAGCGATCACACCGGCAGCTTCACCCGCCACACCGCCACCGATAACTACCACGTTGGCTCGACGGGTACCTGGTACACCACCCATAAGCACCCCGGAACCACCCTGGGATTGGGTTAGATGGTAGGCGCCGGCTACCGGAGCTAACCGACCAGCCACCTGACTCATTGGCGCCAACAGTGGCAGCGAACGCCCCCGAGTAACCGTCTCGTAGGCCAGGGCAGTCACCTTGGCGTCCATGATAGCCCGGGTACATTCTGCAGACGCCGCCAGGTGCAGATACGCAAATAATAGCTGGCCCTCACGTAAAAGGGTCAGTTCTTCGCCGACGGGTTCTTTAACCTTCAGTATCATTTCGGCGCGTTCCCACACCTCTTCGGCGCCATCAACTAGCTCTGCGCCGGCGGCACGGTATTCGTCATCGGTAATTCCTGACCCAATTCCTGCCCCCGCCTGAACGAGGACGGTGTGCCCGGCGTTGACTAACTCGAGAACACCACCGTGAGTTAGGGCAACGCGATTTTCGTTATTCATGATTTCTGTAGGTACGCCAATTAACATGTGCCCAGAATACTCCTTTTCGGCCTGGGATGTGAGCACACTTACCAAAAAATAACGGTAAAAGCCTTAACTGCGCTGCACAATACCGCGGACAAGACTGCCCAACATTGCGATAAACGTGATGAGCCACGCGGCAACGGCGACCCACAACCAGCTGGATCCGATGTTTTGAATAATCGCCAGATCATTGGCCTGGCCCAGATAGCCACTGGCTGCCGAATACATTCCCAACGGAAACACCAGACTCCATAAACTGGGTTCGTAGCCTAACGGGACCTTGCGGATGAAGTGGCGCCAGATGCCGATGCCAAATAATGCCGTGATCATCCAGGTCGCGACACACCAAAAGACAACGGCGATGCCAGTGATCAGTTCGCCGGTGAGATCGACTATGGGTGATGACGTCATCTGGGCGATATGTGAACCGGCAAGTATGCTGATGGCAAGCGCACCCATGGACACCCAGTAGGGCGGTTTGAATTCGTGAGGATCCAGCGGATACGTAATCATGCGCAGCACAACAAATACTGCAATTGCAAGATAGAGTATGACACCTAGAGACCAGGCGAATACCGCCGTCATAGATAGCCCCGACCGTGCGCCAATAAGTTTGGGTTCCAGCGATGCTGCTAATACCGCCACCGATTGGGCACCGACTACCCAAATAAACCAGTTACCGTTGGCTCCTTTGTAGATGGGGCGTTCGGCCTTGCCCAGAAGTGTGACCAGCGGGATGAGGTATCCCAGTATCAACCATACGAGTGTGGCGATAATTAATAAGACCACTGCGGTGGTTGACCACCCGGAAAGTACCAGCCGTGACCCCAATACACCACTGGCTGCAACAAAAGTGAAAAACCCAAATGCTTGTCCGATGTCAAAGAAATCGGTTAATACCGCATCCCAGTGGGCAATCAGCCGCCAGATGTTGAGCCCGATGAGCACGAAATAGCCAATAGCGCCGATAACCAATAGTGCGATTGAGGCCACCGTATATTGCTGTAATTGCAGATTGACTGAAAGGATACCGGTGGCCATAACAAAGGCAAAGTAACTGGGCGAAAGCTCGCGAGGGCTCCACCACCGGGATCGTGCATCTTCAACACCAGACGGTTGGGGATAGTCAGATGGCATAAGTGCTTTCCACGGGATCACTATGGGTTTATCAACACCATAAACCCATCGCCCGCCATATGTGGGAGCGATGGGTTTCATTACGTACCGGTGTAGTTAATCGCGCCAATAATTATTCGCGGCAGCGATGGTTATTGCTGGACTACTGGTTTGTGGCATCTTGGCTTTCCAAGACCGCATTACCGGCGGATAGCTCGATATCGATTTGGTGGTTTGAAGTCGGGTGTGTTTGTAACTGGTTATCCAAATTGCCGGCGGCCACATCGGAGTTTACCGCGTACTCGGTTTCAGGCACGGTTAGCTCCAGTCGTCCTGCACTGACTTCGGCGTTGATGTTTTCTGGGGCATCGCCGGTGAGGTCGGTGATGAGACGGCCTGCTGAAACCTCCAGGTCAGCGGTTTGGACATCGCCAAGATTCAGGTTGGCGCTACCGGCATTGAGTTGTGCTTCAAGTTGGTCTGCTGAGCCGTTGATGTTGGCTTCGCCGGCACCGATTTCAACGCCCAGGTGCTCAAAATCGCCATCGGCTACCAGTCGGCCAGCAGCGAGTTCCAAATCCACGTTAAGGCTGCCGTCGTTGAGCTCTGCCGGTAATTGGAGCGTTACCTGCTGCTCATCAGGTGCGCAATTGATAAAGCACCAGCCAAGCCAACGGTTTGGGGCCTGTACAACAAGTTGGTCGTCATTGCGGTCTAAACGCCATTTTTCGGCGTTGACCCCGTCGGTTTGCAGCGTGGCCTCGTTGACGTCAGCGAATTCTAGATTGAATTGTGACGCACTGGCATCTACTTCAAGATCGGTGATGCCGGTTGTATCGGCTGTCATCGTCGAGGTGCCACGGGTGAAGTTGACCGCAGAGGAAAACCCAGTGGTAACAGCAACCACTAGCAAAATGAGACCGCCTAGTACAGCGATGAGCACCATGATGGGTTTGGCAGCCGGTGAACGTGGCGGTTGTGGATCAGGTGTCGGCGTGGGTTTGTGTGAAGTGTAGGTCATGAGTCTTCCTGTCTTGGCTGGAAGCCGGTTGGGGACTGGCTGCTTTGATTGTCGATGTGGGCTAGAGCAGCAAGTACCCGACGGTTACCGCTACCATCGGCTTCGAGTTCGAGTTTTTGAAAAATTGCCGTGATATGTTTTTCCACACTGGCCGCAGACAGATGCAATAAGCTAGCAATTGCCTGATTGGATTTGCCCTCAGCAACAGCGGCCAATACGGTACGTTCGCGTCCGGTGAGCCGTTGCATGCGGTCATCATGATTACTGCGCGTCAGCAACTGGGCGACTACTTCGGGGTCCAACATGGTGCCGCCGTCGTGGATTTGTGTGATAGATTCAAGAAATTCGGCAACATCTGCCACCCGGTCTTTTAAAAGGTAACCAAGTGCCGGGGTATACGCCGAAATCAGTTCGGATGCGTAGCGTTCCTCCACGTATTGGGATAGCACCAGTAATGGGAGTTGCGGATGTCGATGTCGAATCTCTAAGGCCGCACGAATACCCTCGTCTGAATAGGTCGGCGGTAGGCGCACATCAAGAATCGCCAAGTCTGGCATATCAGCTTCAAGAGTGGCAAAGAGTAGGCTTGTATCTTCAAGCGCTGCCGAGACCTCGTGGCCGGAGTGCTCCAGTAGTCTGACTAAACCTTCGCGCAGTAATACCGAATCTTCACAAATTAAGATACGCATGGCACGCTCACCTCCAAGGCAGTGGGACCACCGGCAGGGCTGTCGAGATGGATGGTCCCACCAGCGGCAACCACCCGGTTGGTGATCCCGTCCAGTCCACCGCCTGCTAATACTTGTGCGCCACCGGTGCCGTCGTCCTCCACTCGGGCCCACATGTTAGCGTGACCGGTTTCGTCTTCGCGCAGGCGCACAGCGACTCGCGCTTCAGAGGCCCGCGAATGTTTGGCCGCATTGGTCAGGCCTTCAGCAATGGCAAAGTATACGGCGGCTTCAGCGTTGTGATCGCAACGCTTGGGCAATCGAACATCCAAGTGGACCGGAACGTGAGATCTGCCAGCTACAGCCGATAATGCAGCATCCAGGCCACGATCTTCCAAGACCGAGGCATAAATACCTCGGGTGAGTTGGCGCAGCTCGGTTATTGCCGCTTTGGTGGAAGTATGTGCTTCATCCACCAGGGCTTTGGCCTGTTCCGGGTTGTTGTCAATTTGTTGATGTGCCAAACCCAGCGTCATGCCCAACGATACCAGCCGTGGTTGGATGCCGTCGTGTAAATCGCGTTCAATGCGGGTGCGTTCAACTTCAGCGGCACGCATGGCGCCTTGCCGCTGCACGTTGGTGGTGTACACCCGTTGGGTCAGATCCGATTCGCGGGCGGTGGCACCAATGATGGCTATCGAAATAGTCCGATGCAAGAATACGAGCCCTATGATGATTCCGGCGAATAAGACGGCACCCAGCGCTAACCATGGTGCTTGGGATGCAGGAATGCGGAAACCAAACGTTGTGGTCACATACTGGGCATCGCTGAGAGGAGTAAAGGCGGCGACTAAGTTGTGTAGCATCGCCTGGAATGCGACCAGCATGGCCAGGCCCATAAGGCTAGCCAGCAGGAAGTTTCCTAGGGCCGCCCACATGCGTCCATTAGCCAGGTTGTGTCCCAGGGACCTTAACCATCCGGAAAATCCTGGTTGGGTACGCGGGCGCCAGGTGAGTTGGTGGGCATCAATGGTGTAGAGGCTGGCGATCCGTTCGATTTCCAACCACGCGATGCCAAATAGGGCATACAGTACACCCAGTAGTACCAATACACCGAAGCCCAGCAGGAATAATAGGCCAATGCCGGCGCCGATGGCACCGACAAGAAAGCCGATGATGGCCCAACCAATGGAGCCCATAACCGCTAAATGCAATAGGGTAAGGCCCAATCGTAAGGGTGGCCGTGCGGGTTTAGTCTCCGCAGCAAGATGTTTTGTTGAAGTCATGCTTTAACAGTATGAGTCCCCACGAAAAAGTAACACAGAGAAACCCAGACACTTTGATTATGGAAAACCCGAATACGCAGTGCTATCGAATCTGAGCGGGACATCGAAAACCAGATGCAGTAATTATTGACTTATGGGTAGTGGGTTAACGAATGATGCGGCCGACCCTGTTGAGGGCCGACCGCACCATGAACGCGCCGTTGTGTTAGGCTGCGCTAAAACCTGCTTCTTCGATGCGGTATTCCGCACCGGCATCTAGCAGCGTATTCCACAGGTATTGGCCCGCAGAGCGCTCGCAGTGGACGAGATAGCTGCGGACGCCGTTGATATCGTTGCGCACAATATCGGTGACGACACCTGCAACGGAACTGCGAAGCGCCGAACCGTCCGGGATGACGTCATCGGCAAATTCCAGCGCGCAAATCTTACTTAGTAACTCAGGGGTTTCTGTGCCGCTAAGCCGGAACAGGGCCCGACCGTGGGTGAGGTCCACGACGGTGGCGAGTTCTTCGCTGGCCTCGGTGAGCTCTTGCAGTTCGGCCAGTACGCTAGCTTGCGTACCGACATCGGCAAAGATATGCCACTGGCCGGGGCCTGAACCAACGACCAGACTGCCTTGTTCACGCTGGTGAACCCGACCGAAATTGGTTTCCAGCTGCTTGCCCACAGCACCATTAGCTTTGCTGCGGACCTCCAGTTTGGCCAACGCAGACTGGTCTTGAAGGGTCAGTGCACCTGAACTGGGTTGTGCACTGACTTCCCAGTCATCAATCATTGTGGTCGCTGCTCCAAGACCAACCGGGCCTCGGGCGATTGGTTCAGCAAAGGTGGTCAGTTGCTCCGGAACCGTATCGTTATCCAGGCGTGCGCCTTCGGGATCAACCGCTGCCATCTCGGACATGACCTTGGCCTGAACCAAGGTGCCGTCGACTTGCCTGATAGTGAGTATCGTGCCCGGTTCGGATAGGGAAAGATCTACCTGTGCTAAACAGATCGAGCGGTTCAAAGTGGGCGAGTAGCGGCTGGATGTGATCCGCCCGGCGATGGTGCCATCGGCATACAGGATTTGGGTAGCTTCGGTTGGCACTACATTCGGGTCCACCGGTTGAACAGCTACCAACCGTGGGCCGGATTGGCGCTGTTGTTGCCATACCAGTTCTGGTTTGCCAATAAAGTCGTCTTTATCTAATTTGATCGCCCAACCCAACCCGGCGCTATAGGCTTGGGTAAGTCCATCGGTATCTTGGCCAACAATGATGTGGCCAGATTCAAGACGCAGCACACGCTGAGCCTCGATACCAAATGGTCCCACCCCGAGGTCTTTTCCGGCTTCCAATAGTGTTTCCCACACGTGCAGACCATAGGCGGCCGGCACATGGATCTCATAGGAAAGTTCACCGGTAAACCCGATGCGCCACAAAATGCAGTCATCCACGCCGGCGACCTTACCGGTGCGTACACGCATGAACGGGAAGGCCTCCGATGACAGATCGACATCTTCGACTAAGCGAGACAAGAGGGTACGGGACTTTGGTCCAGCAATATTGATGCTGGTGTAGGCCGTTGTGACCGGGGTGGCATTGACTTGCCAGTCTGGGTGGTGGACCTGCAACCATTCCTCAATCCAATCCCAAACGCTGCCGGCACCGCCGGAGGTTGTGGTTAACAGGTAGTGGTCTTCACCCAGGTGGGCGGTGACACCGTCATCCATGACGACGCCATCTTCGGAGACCATGACACCGTAGCGGACCTTACCGATATCCAGTTTGGACCATTTATTGGTGTAGAGCAGGTTGAGTAGCTTGGGAACGTCCGGGCCACGTAAATCAATTTTGCCCAGCGGGGTGACATCGATAATCCCGACTTTTTCGCGTACCCGGCGAACCTCGGCTTGCGAGTCACCGTAGTGTTCTGGACGAATCCACTGACCGGCCACCATGGGTACTGCGCCGTGGGCGTCATGCCAGGACTGAATTGGTGAATACCGCACTGGATCGTAAATGCGTCCGGCCAGTGCACCCAGGGTTACCGGGGCATACATGGGCCGCCACGTGGTGGTCCCGGTTTCGGCGATAGTCTTGCCGGTGGCTTCGGCAACGACCGCAATGAAATTTACCATTTCGATCTTGCCCTGCAGCGGACCCATGGTTACCGTGGTGAAGCGTTTAACTAATTCGGCAGAATCGTAGCCCTCATTGACCGCTGATTGCAGATCTGACGAGGTGATGTCCTCTGAAAAGTCCACATACCCGTGGGTCGTGGAGCGGTAAATTTCGGGATGATCTGGTATCTCTAGCGGTGTGATATCTGGTAATTCGGCTTCGGCTACAGCATCTAGTTGCCCCGGAACGGTGGGGGTAGAGGCAATAAGTTTACCGCGTTGGGTAAGTGCATAGGCTGCGGCGCGTGCACCAACATCTGCACCATGCTGGCGCAACTGTTGGACACTTCCATCACCGGCGATACCACCGGCTGCATAGACGCCTTCATCGGTGCCACCTGGTAAAAAGCGTGCCGCACCTGGTTCATAGTAGGGCTTATCGCCGGCCATATTGAGCAGGTAGGTTGGAGCCGTCCATCCTATTGCGGTGATCAGCAGATCGGCTGTGATCCGTTGACCGGAGGATAATTCGACTGATTGGAGCTTCCCCTTGCCGTGGGCGCGCACCACAGTATCGCCGCTGCGGGCATCCACGACCGCCGCGATATCTACACCGGCACGGCGCAGATCATCCACGGTGGCATCGCCTTCGGGATTTGCTGTGAGGACTACTGCCCGGTCACCAGGTCGCACAGAATATAGGTTGATGAGCCGACGGGCTGCTGTAGACAGCATGACCCCGGGCAAATCGTTGCCCTGGAACACATAGGGGCGTTCAATGAGTCCGGCGGCAACCACCAGGCTGCGGGCACGGGTTTTGATAATGCGCTCGTGCATGCCCGGTTTTGGAGTGCGCTGGACAACGGTGATCCAATTGTCGTCATAGCGGGCAGCTACCGTGGCATCGGTGAAGACCCGAATATTGGCAGTCGACTTAACTTGGGAACGGAGCTGACGGGCAAGTGACCCATCGGACCAACGCAGGTGACCACCAAGTTGGTGTTCTTCTTCAACCAACATCACGGATGCACCCATTTCGGCGGCCGCCAGAGCTGCGGCCATCCCGGCTGGACCACCACCGGCGACGAGCACATCTGCGTGAGCATAACGTTTTTCATAGATTTCTTTGGGCGGGTTCTCTGCTACTACACCGCCATGGACGAAGCCGCGCAGCACCTTTTGGTACATGGGACGAAGAAAGTCGGGCTTGATGAAAGTCTTGTAGTAAAACCCGGGGCCCAAAAATCGGCTACCGAGTTGATTGATAGCGCGAATATCGTATTTGAGCGATGGCCACGTGTTCTGTGAACTAACGTTCATGCCTTCTTCGATAAGACGATGTGCCCCACGCACGTTAGGCTCATCGTTGACCTGCACGATTGTGCCCGGATCGTGCAGCGAACCGGTGAGCACGCCGCGAGGGCTATGCAGTTTCATGCTACGGGAAAAGACGCGTTCCCCAGCCGCGGCTAGCGCTGAAACGATCGTGTCCCCTTCATAACCGGTATAAGTTTTTCCATTCCAAGTGAAGGTGACGTGTTTGGACCGGTTAATGACTTCGTTGTGCTGCGTAGGGGTGCGCTGAGACTGTTTGTTGTGTTCAGAGCGGGTCATCGAGGGTCTCCTTCGGAACGAATGGCCTTATTGGCGACGGTGTCTCGGTGCAGGGTGAAATATTGGCGGCATCCTGCAGAATGGAACCACATTTCTTTGGCGACACCCCAATGGTTATCCCGGAAATATAGGTAGTCGTGCCATTGCTCCATGGTCGTGGTGGAAACATCTGGACGTGGCGGTTCTTCGCCATGCTGTCTGAATTCTGTAGCGTTACGTAGCCCGCACCACGGGCAGTTAATTTGCATCATAGCTATTGCTCCTAAACGTGATCCGGGTTAGTGACCAACCGCGGCGGCACCCTTCTCGCCGACCAGGTGGCCGGTGGAGAAGCGTTCAAGACCGAAACCGGAGATGATCTCTGGGGTTTTCTGGGTTGCGATCAGTTCGGCCATGGCTTCGCCAGACACTGGCCCAGCTTTGAACCCGTAAGTGCCCCAGCCGACATCGACATAGAATCCTTCAACTTCAGTGCCGCCCATAATGGGCGAATAATCAGGAGTCATGTCACACAGCCCAGCCCATTGGCGGAGCAAACGCATTTTGGCCAAGGAAGGCATCAAGCTCAACACATTGGTGGCAAGCCCTTCGTCGAACTCCAGGCTGCCGCGCATCGAATAAGAAGTAAATGGGTCCACACTGGCGCCAAATACCAGCTCACCACGATCTGTTTGACTCACATATACGTGCAATGTTCCAGATACCACCACGGTGCCCAAAAATGGTTTGACCGGTTCGGTCACTGCTGCTTGCAGGGGAGAGGTGGTGACCGGCAGCTGCACGCCGGCAATATCGGAGATGAGGGAAGACCAACCAGCAGTGCAGTTCACCGCAGTTTCAGTGGCGATATTGCCTTTTGAGGTACGGACACCTGTCACTTTGCCACCATCGATGTCGATGCCAGTGACTTCGGTGTGCTGGATGATGTGAACACCCATTTCGTGTGCGGCGCGAGCATACCCCCACACCACGGCGTCGTGACGAATTGTCCCACCAGGTGGGTGGTAGAGCGCGCCGAGTACTGGATATCGGGTATCTTTGGAAACATCAATATAGGGCACCAGCTCGTTAATCTCGTCTGGACCAACGATCTCTGAATCGACACCCTGGACTTTATTGACTTCTGCTCGCCAGCGCATAGTGCGCATACCGCCGTCGTCGTGAGCCAACGACAGATGCCCCATTTGGACAAACATCAGATTGAAATTCAGTTCGCTGGAGAGCTCTTCGTAAAGCTGTAAAGAGCGGTCGTAGAATCGTACACCTTCTGGCGTGAGATAGTTGGAGCGCAGAATCGCAGTGTTGCGGCCGGAACCTCCGCTTCCAATGTAGCCTTTTTCAATGACGGCGATATTGGTGATGCCATGGTTTTTTGCCAAATAATAGGCGGTGGCCAGTCCATGCAGACCACCGCCGATAATCACCAC
>DXHA01000060.1 GCA_019113675.1 Candidatus Yaniella excrementigallinarum | reverse complement strand
CCATCGGTAGCGTGAGCCAAACCGGTGGAGATCTCTTGGCCTCGGTTGATCTTGCGACGACTTAATAAGGCCGTGACAAACACGATTAGACCAAGAAGTAGTTTGATCGTCAGTTTAATACGTAAGGCAGGATCCCCAATGCCGTTCATTTCGGCTAATCCATAAAGAACAATGCCGGAAATGATCATTCCGATGGCACCGTACCATTGGGACGGTGTGACCGTTGGGTTCTTGAAGTTGGCCAACCAGCCACCAATGATTGCTGCAATCGACAGAATGTGTACTGCAATGAAGATCGTTTTAACGATAACCATAGAGTTCTGGAGGATCCTTTCAGAGACCTAGTTGACCACCGAAGTCAGCGGCTTCGAGCCGATTCTTCAAGGTGGTCATGAAGCGCCCAGCATCTGCTCCATCAACGATACGGTGGTCATAAGTCAGTGATAGGTACATCATGTGACGAATAGCGATGGAATCGTTACCGTCGGCATCAGCCATGACCATCGGTCGTTTGACAATATTGCCAGGACCAAGAATTGCTACCTGCGGTTGATTGATCACTGGCGTGTCAAACAGAGCGCCGAAAGAGCCTAGGTTCGTAATCGAAAAAGTACCACCGGCAAGTTCATCCGGGCTAACTTGGTTATCGCGGGTCCTCGTTGCGATATCAGCAATGGAGGTAGCGATGCCAGTGAGGTTTAGATTGCCCGCGCCTTTGATTACCGGTACCAGAAGACCGCGGTCAGTATCGACAGCAATACCAATATCTTCGGTGTTGTGGTAGGTAATTTCCTGGGTGTCAGTATTGTACTGCGAATTCAGTGCAGGGTGCGCCCGCAGAGCTTCAGTAGTTGCCTGGGTGATGAACGCCAAGAATGTAAGGTTTGCACCGTTTTCAGATTTGAAGCGCTCTTTGACTTGGTTACGCAGGTTGACAATACGAGTCATATCGATTTCGTGGACCTGCGTAAGCTGTGCTGAAGTCTCGAGCGACTCAACCATGCGATCTGCGATGACCCGGCGAATGCGGGAAGCCTTTTCGGTTGTACCACGTTTTGATGGGTCAACTGAAGAGGCTGGTTCAGTTGGTCGAGTGACTTGTGGCTGAGCAGAAGGTGCTGCAGCAGCGGATGGTTGCGTTTCTTGTTTCTCGTAATCTTTAGCAGCAGCGGCAGCCAAAACGTCTTGTTTGCGAATTCGACCACCCACACCGGTGCCGGTAACCTGGGCTAGTTCGACACCCTGTTCGCGGGCCAAACGACGTACTAATGGGGTGACGTAGCCGTCTCCTCGTGGCGTTTCGTCTGGTGAGCTTGGTGCCTCGGTAGCTTCTGGAGCAGGAGCTGGCGAGGGCGCAGCTGTGGGCTCAGGGCTGCTTGGTTCAGGTTGGGGTTCAGGTTCTTTAGCCGGCTCAGGAGCTGGCTCGGGCTCTTGAGCAGCTGGTTCTGGCTCGGATTTTTCAGGAGTTGGTGCTGCAGAGCTTTCAGTTTCAGCAGCCCCCGAGCCAACTAATGCTAGAACATCGCCAACCTCGATGTCTTCATCTTCCTGCACTTTAATTTCTAGCAGTGTCCCGGCGACAGGCGATGGGATTTCGGTGTCGACTTTATCTGTGGAGATCTCGACGATTGGTTCGTCTACCTCAATAGTGTCGCCGACTTCTTTTAGCCAACGGGTAACCGTACCTTCAGTAACCGATTCCCCCAGCTCTGGCAGCGTTACCTCTTCGGATTCTGCAGAAGCAGCTGGTGCAGCTGAGCTTTCTTCTGAAGTTTCAGCTTCAGTCTCTTCGACTGCTGGTTCTTCCGCTGGCTCTTCGGCTGGTTCTTCTTTGGCTTCTGAGCTGTCAGCTGCCGTATCTGCGGAAGCTTCGCCTTCACCAACGACAGCCAGGCCCTGGCCAACTTCAATGTCTTCATCTTCCTGGACGAGAATCTCTTGGAGTGTCCCGGCGACAGGCGATGGGATTTCGGTGTCGACTTTGTCTGTGGAGATCTCGACGATTGGTTCGTCTACCTCAATAGTGTCGCCGACTTCTTTTAGCCAACGGGTGACGGTACCTTCAGTAACCGATTCGCCCAGTTCTGGCAGAGTAATGGTTTCAGACATTACGTCCGGTTTCCTCTCTATTCCTCTTCGTATGCTCACACGTTCGGTGTTGTATGCGCAGGTGGTAGAAACCACCATGGCGGACTAGGCGTGCAACGGGAATCCGTTGAGCATCATTGCTGCTTCACCCAAAGATTCGTTTTGAGTTGGGTGGGCATGGATGAAGTGGGCGACATCCTCTGGATAAGCTTCCCAGTTGACGATCAGCTGTGCTTCACCAATTTGTTCTGAAATGCGATCACCGATGGCATGAACACCAACGATGGGCCCATGTTTCTGGCGCACCATTTTTACAATACCTGTGGTATTGAGGATCGATGACTTGCCGTTACCCGCAAGGTTATATTCGACGGTTTCGACATTCTCGGCACCGAATTGTTCCTGAGCGACTGGTTCGGTCATTCCAACCGAAATAATTTCCGGGGTCGTGAAGGTTACGCCAGGAATGTTGCGATCTTCGACTTTCAGCGGGTTGTTGCCCATAATCTCTTCAATGACGAAGTGACCGTGCTGATAGCCGCGATGCGCTAACTGCTTGCCCTTAACGATGTCCCCAATAGCATAAACGCTGCCAACCCCGGTATATAAGCGGTCGTTTACGGCAACATGAGCTCCGTCCATTGGGATATTGACGTCCTCGTATCCCATGTTTTCAGTATTTGGTTTACGGCCGGTAGCGACAAGGCAAATCTCGGCCTCGAATTCTTTACCATCTGCCAGTGTGACCTTCACGCCGTCGGCTGTTTCTTCAACCTTTTCAAAGAACACACCCAAATTGGACTTGATGCCAGCGCGACGGAAATGGCGCGTCAACTGTTTGATAATGGCAGGGTCCTCGTTTGGAACAAGTGAATCCAGACCCTCAATGATGGTCACCTCGACGCCGTAGGAATTCCACGCCGAAGCGAATTCGGAGCCAATGACCCCACCGCCTAGAACGATGGCGGACTTCGGGGTGTAGTTAAGCTGTAAAGCTTCGGTGGAAGTAATGATGCGGTCAGAAATGGTGAGACCCATGGTGTTGGAAACTGAACCTGAAGCCAAAATGATGTGTTTACCGGTGTAGACGGTTCCATCAACATCAATTTGATTTTCAGATATCAGACGCCCATTGCCAGCGATAGTTGTTACTTTGCGCATTTTGAGCAAGCTTTGAAGCCCTTTGAACTTGCCTTCGACAATTTTGTCTTTGTAGTCGCGTACCGCAGCCATATCGATGGAATCAAAAGTGGCCTTGACCCCGAACGTCTCAGAGCCGCGGGCCGCGTCGGCAACTTCTGCTGCGTGCAAGTATGCTTTGGTTGGAATACAACCATAGTGGAGACAAACACCACCAAGCTTATCCCGTTCAATAATTCCAACAGAGAGCCCGTGGTGTGATGCGCGTATGGCAGCGGCATAACCGGCGGAGCCACCGCCGAGAATTAGTACGTCGAATTCTGTAGCGGTTTCAGTCACGATTGATGCTCCTCATCTTTGCGGAGGTTCGCCCCGCAGTCGTCCTCGTAAAGGTTTCCAACCATGCGTCCGAAAGTTTTTGGTTTCCTGGAGTTACCAGGCCAGTATCTGGACACTTGCCCTTAACTGTATAGCTTCCTTCAACTGTTGTCCCATAACCTGTACCACATTAACTTTTGTCGACACAGCATAAATATTGACAGCAAGAGTTTAGGTGTTACAAAAACCGGTTGGGCCATCGGTAAAGGCCGGCCCAACCGGTTTCATACGTGGGCTATAAATTGATGCGTTGGTCGACGAATTCAATGAGGGTTCGTACCATGACTCCAGTCGCGTCTTTAGGTGTATAACCACGCGGGCTGGACTCATTGAAAGATGGTCCAGCAATATCCAGGTGTGCCCAGGGAGTTTCACCGACAAAGTCACGCAAGAATGCTGCTGCCCCTTGCATACCACCAAAGCGTTCACCGGTGTTCTTCATATCTGCGACGTTAGAATCGAAACCGGCACGTGCTTCTTCTGGGATTGGCAGTTCCACTACGATTTCGCCAGTGGTGGCGGCAGCCGCAGAGAGCTCTGCTCGAACATCATCGCGCCCCATCAACCCGGTCGTACGTACCCCCAGCGCGACCATGGCCGCCCCAGTCAAGGTAGCAATATCTACTACAACGTCGGGGTTCTCTTCCGTGGCAGCCACGAGCGCATCAGCTAATACAAGACGGCCTTCGGCATCAGTATTCATCACCTCTACGGTTTTACCGCCTCGTATCGTTAAGACATCAGAAGGCTTAATACCTGTGCCTGACGGCATATTTTCAGCCATAGCCAGCCAGCCAGTCACATGGATATCTAATCCCAGTTCTGCCACCGCGTGTACAACAGCACCGACGGTGGCGGCACCTGTCATATCGGATTTCATAGTTTCCATTGACCCTGCAGGCTTGAGCGAAATGCCACCGCTATCGAAGGTAATTCCCTTACCGACTAAAGCGACGTGGCCTTTGGCATTTTCTGGCCGATAGTCCAATTTTACTAGGCGTGGTGGATTTGCTGAGCCTTGTCCTACGCCGAGCAGCCCGCCGAAACCGCCTTCAGCCAGTGCTTCCTCATCCAATACGGTGGCTTCAACCTTAGAGTTTGCTACCAAAGCTTCGATTTCATCAGCAAAAGTGCCAGGGAAGAGGTGTGAGGGTGCAGTGTTTACCAGATCACGGGTGATAAACGTCGCACGAGCTACGACACCGGCTCGTTTTACAAGTTCGTCGGCCTCGGCAATCGAGGTAATAAACTTCAGCACCGTGTCATGAGTTTTTGCTTTGTCATCTTCTGAAGTTTTGTACCCGACAAAAGAATAGGTACCGATGGTGGCCCCTTCAGCAACTGCAGTTAACCGGGCAGCGCTGTCAGTAGGGAGCGCCAAGGTGATTTCAGAGATATCACTGAGTTTGGCGGTGGCCGCACCGGCCGCACGGCGCAAGGCTTCGGCTGAAATAGTACCTGGGCTGGAGGCATCCAATACAGGGCTGCCCTGTGCTGGGGCCTCATTGGAGCCCAAGCCAGTTAATACAACAACCTTGGCGTCAAAATCGGTGACAGAACCAGCAAGGCGGGTAACTTCGTCGGCAGTGCCCTTAACACCAAGGGCTTCAAGCTGGTTCTGTAGTGACGTCACGGCTGTGTCATCCAGTTCTGGAGCGGTAATCACCGGACCGTCGTCGGTAGCCTCTACACCAATGACCAGTGCTTCAGCATGGTCGGAGGGCGCGGCGGTAGTTAGTTCTGTGGTGAATTGTCCAATAAACCCATTGGAAGCGGCGTTTTCGGCCACAAGATCACATCCTTGGAGATACAGCGGAAAATTGCATAGCATCTCCATCATAACGACGGTCTAATAAATAGGTCCCGGAATAAGTGACCCAGACTTATTGTTGTCGGGGTGAGCATCTATACGGCATTTTGCTGACCATAATTTGGAGGAGTCCGCATGCTTGATCCAGTTGATCTTATCTCCATGTCTTCGTGGGCGAGGCGGCTATTATCGGGAACTGCGTCATTTGAAGAAGATTCCCGTGCAATCCATAACCTGGATCTCGTCGTGGTGTTTTCGGGTTATTTAGACGCCGGAAACGTTTCAACGCAAATTGAAAATGCGTTATTAGAGCGACTAGATCATCAGCGACTGGCGACTTTTGATATAGATCAGTTGCTCGATTATCGTGCAAGGCGGCCACAATTACGCTTCGACGGGCAGCGCTTTTCCGACTATGAAGCCCCTGCGCTAGAGCTGCATTTGGTAAAAGATCAGATGCAACAGCCGTTTTTGCTGCTCAGTGGACCTGAACCCGACTATCAATGGGATCGTTTTGTTGCTGCTGTGATGCTTCTAATAGAGCAACTAGATATTGGTTTGATTAGCTTTGTTGACGCCATGCCATTGCCGGTGCCTCATACCCGTCCGCTGGGCGTTTCTACCCACGGTACAGCTGAAGAACTAATAGCTGGGCTAACTACCTGGGCGCCAAAGGGCCGGGTTGCTGCTGGTGCGGCGCAACTTTTGGAGCTACGGGCCGCAGAAGCCGGACGTCAAGTCAGCGGTTATACTCTGCATGTGCCCCATTACCTCGCCGATGCTACGTATCCGCAAGCTGCCGTAGCAGGGCTGGAGTATGTGGGGGCAGCTATGGACTTGATGTTGCCTACCGAGGAATTGCGCGAGTCCGGGCGTGAAGTAGAACAGCAAATCAATGCGCAAGTTCAGCACCGTCCCGAAATTGCTTCGATGCTGGAGCGACTGGAGGAGCAATTTGATCAATACGCCCAAGAACGCCGGCCGCGTAGTCTGTTACTACGCCCTGATGAACACGTACCTGATGCCGAAGAGATTGGCTCCGTAGTTGAAACCTACCTCAGCGGTCAGGCTCAGCAGGATGCTGCAGGACTTGATGCAGACGAGCGTGACGCTTTAGAACTTACTGGCTCTTTAGGCACCCAGGGAACTATTAAAGACCCGATGCGGCCCTCACGTGCAGACACCGAGCCTGATGTTTTCTGGTATGTGGTCGATGAGTCAGACGGTGACGCAGAAGATGATGATCGTGACGAAGCAGATGACGATGACGACTAAAGTCATCCACATTTAGCCAGCGAGCGCCACCATAACTCGGGCAGTTGTTTCATGCTGGGATCATGTTGTCTCACAACCAAAATTCAGAACCTAGCCATTTCAAGCAGCCCGAAACCTCAGATGTCGATTCTGACTTCACGCCGTCGCCCCAAAAATCGTCCGCTGATAAAAACCCTGCAGCCAATTCCGTTCGGGCGACCTCGCCAGAAGATTTACTGGCTTATGTCCAGTGCACATTAGGCTTTCGTCCAAAAAACTCTTTTATTGTTGTAGCGCTTGCAGGCCAACAATTGTCCACAGTAGTCCGCTGCGACCTCCCCGAATCGTTGCAATATATGTTGCGCTCCGATACGCCAGAATGCGTAACATATATGGATTTAGGGCTGACCGAAGCTCAAGAATTGCAGATGTTTGATACTGGGCGGTACGTTAGCCAGCTGATGGCAAAAGAACCATCGACGACTTCTTGTGTTGTGGTCTATCTGCCTGACAATGTGACAGTATCAGATCAACAGGCCCTGTCCGTCGCAGGATCCATTAATTCGATAATTGCCGCTCAATTCCGGATACAACAGATTCCAGTTGAAGAATCGTGGTTCATTCATCACGATACGCTGTGGCATTTGCGCTGTGCTGCCACCACGGATTGTGCAGTTCAAGGTCGAGATGTGGGAAACCCAGAACTAACCCAGATGTTTCGAACTCTGGACCCCCAACGAGTAACCTCCGTTCATGCCGCCGGAAAGGTACGGCAGCTGATATTTCCTCCTGTACAAGATGGACAATCATTGCAACCCAAGAACCACAACGTCTTAGCGAACCGTCCCAAGCTTGTATTAAATTGGCTCAAACTCTGGGATGATAACGTTTCGAATGGACCACGTATGCTGGATTCCAGACACGTTGCTGACATGCTAACGTCACTGGTACATCCTCAGGTACGTGAAGCGGTACAGGCTTTAGCCTGTTTCGATACCACTACGGCCATTCGTGGAATGCTTACATTGGACCGTTTTCCGGCACAAATCGGGGCGGTTGCCAATCTACAAAAAAGTGTTCCGGATGGAGTCGCCGTCAAAGACGCCATGTACGGACAGTCAGACCGTGGACCGGACTGGCACCGTGTAGGTAAGTTAGAACGGCTGTGTCATCAGTTGTTACCACTTGCCGATGTCCAAACCGGTGGGGTAGTAGCAGGCATATTAGTATGGATTGAATGGATCAAAGGTCGAGGTAGTATCGCTATGAACTATGTGCAACAGGCCCGTGAGCATTACCCGGCGGAGTACTTGCTAATCACGCTTGAAAGATATCTTCGTGACGGAAAGGTTGCCGGCTGGGCCACAAGAACGGAAAGCGCTTGGAGCCCGCAGCACGCCGCGTGACGAAAACGGTCACGGTGAAAATTCATCGCCATCATGTGGCATAATGTTCTGGTCTAACGGCTGTGTGGAAAACTTGTCACAAAGTTTTTTATCAAGGTGGGAACAAAACCAAAACCTAGCACGTTACACATACTAGAGACCCTGCATACGTGGATCTTGCAACGGTCGGCCACCAAATGTGCACCGACGGGAACAAAGATTATTCAAACACGGATTTGACAGGGTCATAGGCGTGTTGATCGTGTGTGAGCTCGTTACTCATACGGCTGCCAATGAGGAAAGGACCTGAGTGACTACTACTCCAAAACAGGCGACTGCAGCAAAGGCAGCTGCTACCAAGAATGGTAAGAAAGAAACAGCGGCTACTACTGATTCTGATCTCGTAGAAGACGACGAAGTCTTAGACGAAGAAACCTTGGATGTCGAAGAAGAGGGCGAAGAGGTCCAAGTTGACTCAGATGAAACTGAGGAGACTGTCGGCGAAGACGAAGTTGAAGTCGAAATCAAAGAGACTGCAGGACCAGAACGGCCCGATGTGGAATCCACCGAAAAAGCCGGTGGCTTTGTCGTTTCAGAAACGGAAGAAGACGCACCACAGCAGCGGGTGCTCAACATTGTCGGTGCTACAGCCGACCCTGTCAAAGATTACCTAAAACAAATTGGTAAAGTTGCGCTGCTAAATGCCGAAGAAGAAGTTGATTTAGCCACTCGTATTGAAGCGGGTTTGTACGCTGAATACAAGCTTAAAACAGAGGAATATACCGATCCACGTTTGCGCCGTGACATGCAACTTGTAATTGCGGATGGTCGGCGCGCCAAGAATCATTTGCTGGAAGCTAACCTACGTCTGGTAGTCTCGCTCGCCAAACGCTACACCGGTCGAGGTATGCTTTTTCTTGACCTCATCCAAGAAGGCAACTTGGGTCTAATTCGTGCAGTAGAGAAGTTTGACTACAGCAAGGGCTTCAAATTCTCCACGTATGCCACATGGTGGATTCGTCAGGCGATTACCCGTGCGATGGCAGATCAAGCTCGCACGATTCGTATACCGGTTCACATGGTCGAGGTCATTAACAAACTGGCACGTGTCCAACGGCAAATGTTGCAAGACTTGGGTCGTGAACCTACCCCAGAAGAATTGGGGACTGAACTGGACATGACTCCGGAAAAAGTCATTGAAGTGCAAAAATATGGTCGCGAACCCATCTCGCTACACACCCCGCTGGGTGAAGATGGAGACTCCGAATTCGGCGATCTAATCGAAGACTCTGAGGCTGTTGTGCCGGCTGATGCCGTAGGGTTCACACTCCTACAGGAACAACTGCACTCCGTCCTGGATACCTTGTCAGAACGCGAAGCCGGTGTAGTTGCTATGCGTTTTGGACTAACCGATGGTCAGCCCAAGACCCTTGACGAAATCGGTAAAGTTTATGGTGTCACCCGAGAACGGATTCGCCAGATTGAATCGAAGACAATGTCTAAGTTGCGCCACCCATCACGCTCACAGGTACTGCGAGACTATCTCGAGTAAACGGCTAAGCTGAGGATAAAGAAATAATTCCACACACTGACGGCCGTTGTCCCCCAGTTTTCCAGGAGTACAACGGCCGTTAGAGTTTTAATGGCATCAATAGACTGTTTGCGACCAAGCCATTCTCAGATCGTATTCAGAAAAACCTGGGCCGGATCCCTAACGCGGGAACCGGCCCAATAAATAAAACTGTCGTAACTGCTTTGCGGCATTGCTATCTGCTAGGGGATTGCCACATACTACAACCTACAAGCTTGTTGAACGCTCTTCTTCAAGGCGGTTAGTTTCGTCTTGCCACACGCTGGCCTGAGGACGAAGATTATCTTCAACCTGGCGTGCATGATGCGCGCAGAAGTACAGTTGGCCACCCGATGGTAGTACTGCACGAACGTAAGCTTGGGCTCCGCAACGGTCACAACGATCGGCTGCGTTGAGGGTAGGTTGCTCAAGACTAGTTGCCGTGGACATTGGGCCTCCTAATTTCGGTCCAAACTCTGTAGGTTGGTCCTTCCATCCTGACAGGTTTATTCATTCCTGTGTAGAACAACGTACCAAACATATGTTTTATGCCCGAAAGCGCTATGTTGCCACTGGCAAACAGAGCGTACCTTCAACGTTGGAATACATGGATCTATCGTGCCATCTCAGCGCCGCAAGACAAAGATCTGATCATTAGCCTCCGCGCCAGGCGAAACAGCATTATGGCACCAGTCGAACCACAGTGCTGGAAAAGCACGCATCCCAAAAATTGCTCACAAAGCCGCTATTCTTGCTAATATCTAACCGCCGGTAATCCGCCCGGTAATGCTGGCAGCACTGCCATTACTGTATAGCGACTCAACCTTCTTCTGAAAGGGTCAAATACCACGTGGTCACACAAACCGAGTACAGCGCAAGGAACCTATCCGTTCTCGAGGGGTTGGAAGCTGTGCGCAAGCGCCCCGGAATGTATATCGGGTCGACCGATTCTCGGGGAGTAATGCACTGTTTGTGGGAGATTATTGACAACTCTGTTGACGAGGCGCTGGCCGGGTATGGTCAGTCGATTACTATCACACTATTTTCCGATGGTTCTGTCGAAGTTGAAGATAACGGACGTGGCATTCCTGTTGACATTGAACCACGTACGGGCCTGACCGGAATTGAAGTTGTATTCACGAAACTGCATGCCGGGGGGAAATTCGGTTCACAATCCTATGCTGCTGCAGGGGGACTCCACGGTGTTGGGGCAGCCGTCGTCAATGCATTGTCAGCAAGACTTGACGTTCAGGTGACTCGGGGTGGCAAGGTCCATCAGCTGAGTTTCAAGCGAGGTAAACCAGGTAAGTTCTATGACAAAGGCCAGCCCCGTGTTGACGCAGAATTTGAGCCGATAGAGCCTGGAACTGAAATCGATGTTGTAGGTAAAGCCAAACGGGGTTTAACCGGCACGAAAGTTCGTTATTGGGCAGACAGCCAGATCTTTACACCGGATGCAGCCTTCTTATATGCCGAGTTGGAACAACGGGCACGTCAAACTGCCTTTCTAGTGCCCGGCCTGCGGATCACGATACGTGATGAACGCCGTTTACCTGGTACTGCAGGCGAAAATGGGCCCCATGAAGAAATATTCCAATATGACGGAGGTATATCGGAGTTCGTTGATTATCTCTCCCAACTGAACCCAGTAACCGACGTTTGGCGTCTGCACGGCGAAGGCAACTTTACAGAACGTGTGCCTGTACTCGATGCATCCGGCCAAGCCCAAATGAAAGACGTTGAACGTACCTGCGAAGTTGATGTGGCTCTGCGGTGGGATGTCGGATACGACACCAAAATCGAAAGTTTTGTCAATATCATTGCTACGCCCAAGGGCGGCTCGCACAACACGGGGTTTGAGCAGGCATTGACCAGAGTATTTCGAAAGGCGGTAGAAAATAATGCGCGTCGCCTTAAAGCCGGCAATGACCGTGTCGAGAAGGACGACATTCTGGCCGGACTAACAGCAATTGTGACCGTACGGTTAGCCGAGCCACAATTCGAAGGCCAGACTAAGGAAGTACTGGGGACCCCCGCAGCAAGACAGATTGTTTCTAAAGTGGTCACCGATCAGCTGACCGAAACGTTGAATTCCCGCAAGCGCGCCGTCAAACAACAAGTAGACGGCTTGTTGGAAAAGATCGTTGCGGAAATGAAGTCACGGATCATGGCCCGCACGGCCAAGGAAAACCAACGCCGCAAAACTGCTTTAGAGACCTCGTCGATGCCTGCTAAGTTAGCTGACTGCCGGTCGACAGATATTGAAAATACGGAGCTGTTTATCGTCGAAGGTGATTCAGCTTTGGGCACAGCTAAATTAGCCCGCTCATCTGATTATCAGGCACTGTTGCCGATACGAGGTAAGATACTCAACGTTCAAAAGGCCTCCGTTGGTGAAATGCTGAGTAATGCTGAGGCATCAGCTCTCATCCAAGTCGTGGGCGGGGGATCGGGTCGCAGCTTCGACCTGGAAACTGCCCGCTATGGCAAAGTCATTTTGATGACTGATGCTGACGTGGATGGTGCCCATATCCGGACCCTGCTTCTTACCTTATTCTTTCGGTATATGCGCCCAATGGTCGAAGCTGGCCGGGTATATGCTGCTGTTCCACCGTTACACCGTGTTGAGGTTATCAATCCAGGGTCGAAAACTAACGATGTGCATTATACGTATTCTGAAGACGAACTACAGGCCCTATTGTCGCGTCTTGAAACTGAAGATCGGAAGATCAAACAGCCTATCCAACGGTATAAAGGCCTAGGCGAGATGGATGCAGACCAATTGGCGGAAACCACTATGGACCCTCAGCACCGTACGCTACGTCGAGTCAACATCGAAGAACTTGAAAAAGCTGAGGAAATCTTTGAATTACTGATGGGACGTCATGTGGCGCCACGCCGGGACTTTATTATTTCTGGCGCTGAGGAAATTGACCGCCAAGAGATCGATGCCTAAGTGTTGTAATACTGGCCGGTTAGTTGGAAGCCTTCATTCAGTGTTATTCTCGGCTTCCAACCCAACGCTTCTTGGGTGCGTCGTTGGTCAAACCAGTGAGCAGTAGACATCTGTTCGGCTAGAAAACGTGTAATAGGGGGCTCGTCTCCGCGTTTGTCAGCATCCCAAAGCCTCTCGAAGGCACTACCGGCGGCTTTGGCGACCCAGGAGGGGATATTCAGGACGGGTTCCTTGGCCCCACCAGCCCGGGCGATACGCCGTATCATTTCGCCAATGGGTCGTGGTTGTCCGTTGGTCAGTACCAAGGCTTCGTCGTGAACAGTATCCACGGCTTTTAACCCGGCAACTACGGCTTCGACGGCATTGACAGAAAACAGCGTATCCACCAGTGCTGTTCCGCCGTCCAGCAAAGGTAGCCGGTTCTGGCGAGCACGATCAATAATACGTTCTGTTAGTTGTGTGTCGCCGGGCCCCCACATAAGATGAGGTCGAAGCACAAGGACACGGAATGCAGAGCTATCTGCGGCTAAAGCAAGCAACTCGCCGGTTGCTTTCGTTGCAGCGTAATGGCCACGTGCAGCTTGCGGATCAGCAGGTTCAGCGCCAGCTCCGATAATTGAATGACCAGCGTGTGCCACTGAAGGCGAAGAAATATGTATCCAGCGAGCTACTCCGGCTTCTTGCGCCGCTGACAGCACGGTGCGAGTTCCTTCAACGTTGACATGCTGGTATTGCTCTAAGGGCCCTGATACGGAGACCTTTGCTGCAATATGTATCACTGAGTCGACGCCTTCAACGGCTTTTGATACAGCTTCACTATCAGTGACTGATCCACGAATTTCTCGAATCCCGTCAAGCCCTGACGCGGAACGCTGCAGAACCGTGACGTTAGCACCTGCATCACGAAGGGCTTGAGCTACACCAGAGCCCAGTACTCCCGATGCTCCAGTAACTAAAACGTTATACCCGGTAAAATCTTCAGTAACATACTGCAACACAGTCATCTCGGGACAGGAACCTTTCCACCTGCAAGCACTTGTGATGCCCATCTGGCTAATGCAGGTCGATTAATTTTTGAGTTGTGCCGGATATCTACTGGTACGTCGTTGGTGACCAACACGGCAGCTAGTTCAATGGTCGTTGCTGCTCGAACTGCATCGGTAAGCTGAGTGGGTGCTAAACCAGGCTTGATCGAAGAATCGTGCGGCTCGATTACTGCCACAATAGCTTGGGTACCTACGGGTCCCACACCGACTATAGCCACCCGGTTTATCTGCGATAGTCTTTGGATGTCATCTTCTGGACCGCCAGGACCAAGAGCACCGGTTGGAGGTGTCACGATATGCTGGGTTCGTCCTTCAATCCATAGCCGACCTTGGGCATCGAGATGCCCAATATCACCTGTCCGGTGCCATTGCAGCCCATCGACCACATCAGGTCGGGTTTGCCGGTTCGTATCATATAGCTTGTCGTAGCCCGCTAGCATATGCGGGGTAGAAATTACTATTTCGGCAAGCTTTCCTTTAGCCTCGTCACCTTCCAGAATGACATCGCCAGGACGGCCATAGAAATCTAGTGGTGCCATGGCTAAACGCACGGCATCTAAGGGTTTTCCAACGCACACACCGCGATCGTCTTGTGTAGCAATAGCGTGTTGTGTGTGGTGATCGATATCGGAGATCAAAAGCGATTCAGTCATACCATATGGAGCGTGAAATTCTGCATTGGGCACAAGCTCTAGGACTTCATCCATGAGATCTACAGGGACTGGTGCTCCAGCAGAAAGCAGCATGGAAATACGCTCTAAAGCTATCCGGTGTTCGTGGCTGAGTTGGCTAGCTGTGGCAACTACATTGCGGAGCGCAGCCGGTGAAGCAAACATCACGGTGGTATCGCCAGCAATGGCGGCTTGGGCAAGAGCAGTCGCGGTTAGTGTTGCTGGTTTCGTAACCGACATATCTGGGGTCACGGATGTCGCACCGATAGCCGGCCCCAATAGGGCAAACGGTGCAAAACCCGCCAGGAGGCTAGAACCGGGGGAAACGTTAAGCGTTGTTTGAATACGCTGAACCAGCGCGGACAGTTTTTGATGTGTATATCGCACGCCTTTGGCAGGTCCGGTAGAGCCAGATGTGAACAGTATAGCTGCGTCATCGGAGGGCTCTGGGTGCGGATGTGAAGCCATCGGTTGGTATTTTTGCCCAGCGTATGTAGTGGCAAAGCTGTACAAAGACCCTGTCAACCCTAAGCTGCGTCTAGCGATCGGGCCCATTGTTTGGACACTTAGACGTTTACCGGGCAGATTGGCGAGTCTCGCCAGGGTTAAACCTGGTACTTCTCCGATAATCCACTGCGGGGCTGCTGTAGTAATAGCACGAGTCATGCCACCAACGCCCAATCCGGCATCGGTCACTACGGCTACACCACCTACTCGTAATACAGCGTAGAGCGCTGCTGTTAGATCGCGGCCAGGCTCGACCAACATCGAGACTCTGTCTCCTGGACGCATCCCAGCTGCTCGTAGCCCTATGGCCATCGCGTCGACTATTGTCGATAGTCTGGACCAGGACACTTTAAAGGGGCTGCCATCTCGGTCGGTTACAGTCATATCGACCAGGGCTTTTTCGGACGAATCGGCCCACCGATCCAAGTAGGTCCATAGGGGAGTGTAGGTTCCCACTGCACTCGAGCCGCCCGTAGCTGTCGGATCCGATGTGGGGTCGATGGGACCGCTCAGTTGTTGACGGAGCCATCCCAGAATAGGCTTTGCAATATTCCGGTCTTCTGCTATTAAATGCCCTGCGGTTTCATATCGGTGAAGATCCAGGTTTTTGATCCGATGAACCAAATCGTGTTGATAGCGATCTATAAAAACCGGGTCTTTTGCTCCCCACAGCAGAAGTGCTGGTTTGTCCGTGACGCTCAGGCTGGTGGCTATTTGACGAAGTGCGCTTCGGGAGCGATGGCCCTCAGAAACGGGAATATCGGCGACGAAGCCCCCGATACCGCCTCGGTGGGTTGAATTAGAATATGGAGCTTTATAAGCCAGCTTGATATCTTCGGTCAGGGCTGGGTGCCCTAATCCAAGCGCGGTGTTGAGAAAGGCTGGAGTTACTACGGTTGAACTGGGCAGCACAGGGCCGGCAAGCGCAGCTTGCAGTG
Source organism: Candidatus Yaniella excrementigallinarum (assembly GCA_019113675.1). GTDB lineage: Bacteria > Actinomycetota > Actinomycetes > Actinomycetales > Micrococcaceae > Yaniella > Yaniella excrementigallinarum. The sequence goes on along the minus strand of DXHA01000060.1, from coordinate 41,763 downwards.
GGGCAGGAATGCTTGTGGCTTCGTCGTGCCACACCGCGGTATTCAACGAGATCATGCCAACCGGATCTAGTCCTGAGCCTGATCTTCGAAGCGTGGTATTCGAAGCCCATCCCAGTGAGACAACGCCGCCCCAGTCGTGGCCCAAAGTAAATATGGGGGTGTCGGAATCTGCCTCGAGTATCTGTGCCAATAAGGCATCTAGATCGTGAATTCGCTGGTCAACAGTGCGATAGGTGGTTGTTTTACTCTTTGTTGAAGGCAACGACGAGTGCTGTAAGCGCTGCGAAAACCCCATATCTAATTGATCTGGTGCGATAACCCGGATAATTGGCGCTCGACCACAACCAGGGCCCAGATCGATTTTGCCGTGAGCGGCGTCGATGCTTGCTTGTGCAATATTTCGCCACAAATACGACCAGGTGGGGTTGCCGTGCACGGCAACGATAATGGCATCAACGTGCTGTGGATCAATGCCACTTTCTTCTAGTACTGCGGCTGTATCTAGTACGTGGAATTGACGCGTTCCGTCGGTAGTTGCGACGTTGACGAGTCGTGACCACCGAGAATCCCATCCCGGCAGTTTCGCAGGGTCTACGACTTGGTGTGGGTAGGTTGCCGGTTGGGAAGGAATCATTGGTAGCGGTTCACCACTCAATTTCTAACATTGCAACGTTGAGTCCAGAGCCAACGCCCATGGTCAGCACTCGGTCGCCTACTTTCAGTGTCTCGAGCTCTCGAGCCAATGTGATAGGAAGCGCTGCCGGACCAATATTGCCTAATTCTGGAAAGGTAGTCGGGATTTTTTTCCGGTCGAGCCCTGCCGATTTGATAATCGCATCGGTGTGCATTTGGGAAACCTGGTGGGTGATGTACCGGTCCATATTCTGCCAGTTCCAGTCGGCCGGTGTGTCATTCCAAGCGTCCATAACTAGTTCCAGGCCATTTTCTAACAGTGCGCCTGAGTCCGTGTACATGCCGTCATGATTGCCGTGGCACAGGTTGTGGTATGAAGTACCAGCACGAGTTACGCCTCGTAAAATACGGTGGCCTTCTGGGTGTCTATCTGCGGGTCCTAGCACTGCTGCTGCAGCTCCAGACCCCAAAGTTAGCGACGCGAATTGTTGCATAAAATTGTCGCGCGTTGTCTTATCTGACAGAAGGTTTTCTACAGTCGCTTCTTGTACATTCTTGGCATCCTCACCAGCAACGACGACCGCGTAATCGATTTGTCGGGCATCAATTAGCGTTGCCGCCAGGTCCATACCGTTGACAAAGCCAAGGCAGGCGTTCGTAATATCAAAATTGGTGGCTGAAGAGGCTAATCCCATAGTGTTGTGGATTTGAGCAGAAACGGCAGGCTCTAATTGGCTTCGGGTGACAGACGTGTTAATAAGTAAGCCGATGGAATCCGGAGAAATACCTGCCTCAGCTAGAGCCTTTACGCCGGCTTGTGCAGCGCCGTTAATATAATCTTGTGGTTCCTCCCACATCCGACGAACGCGAACACCAGCCACCCGTTGCAGCAGACGTTTAGGAAGTCGCAGTCGTTTAAGCACGGTTGCGAGACGGTCATCGATCATATCGGAGGTAACTTCCACCGGTGCGGTCACTTCTACCACAGAAAGTAATGCCGCATTGTGGTGAATTGAAACCGCATTAGAACTCACGTTGGACTGTCCATTTCTGTCTGTTTACATTCAAAATTGGCAGCTATCGCCCCAAACTTTGAGTTGTCACAGCTACCGAGCTTAGCGTGGATTATGTATCAGCGCGATTCGTGCTCCGAAGCGTATCCTTCTAGCATATTTTGGTCGTAGCTTTATCTGCCGGGTGTTTAGTTAGATCAAACTAATTACGGCAGGCACCAATACTAGTAGTCCAGCTGCTATTATCACCAAACTCACTCTACATGAACTCAATGGCTGCAAAGATTCGGTTAGTCGTGTGACTCTACGGGCGGGCTTAGCTGGGTCCAGTGGTGAAACTCTGGTGGGATCGTCGAGGTTCTGCTGCGCTGAAGTACCAACAGTATGCGCCACAGCAGCGGCGAGATCCTGACGAGTGTGTTGGCTGAGTGCCACATTATCGGCCAAGATTTCCGTTAGCTCGGTGACCTCCTGGGCTGCAGTACTAGTAGCGGGTAGCCAGGGTGCGGCTTTATGCCAGGCTTGGAAAGCCAGTCGTAGTAGATCGTGGCGTTGCGTTAGATGCGCGGATTCGTGGGCTAAAACCGCTGCCAATTGTTTCGAAGACAGCTGATTGAGTAAACCAGTAGAGACAACTGTGATCGGACTATTTATCGCCGGCAAGCAGTAGGCGAGGGGATGCTCTACTGGTAGCACACGTGTGCTGGCAGGACAGTTTGGGGGCGTTGTTGAGCCGTATGCGTCATCGTGTAGGGAAGCTGATAGAACATCAACGAATTCGCGATGCCTTTTTCGCTGACTGAACGTCAGGTATGTGGTGTGGAGTAAGACCAAGGTTAAGTGTCCAAAAAGAATGCAGCCCAGTGTCACGGCTGCTAAACCTAATGGGTCCCAGCGGGTATCGTAGACTAGCCCGTAGAAGCCCTGGGCATTGAATGTTCGCCAAAGTTCAGCACCGGCGGAGAAAATTCCAGAGCCGAACGGTTGCAGTCCCCACGTCAGTGGTGCGGTAACTAAAGCTAGGCCACCACTGATGCCGATGGCTTGCCAGAGGATAAGTGCTGCACCAGGTGCACGTGAGGGCCATTTTGCTCGCTGTAGCCATAGGGGAGCCGGCCAGGCCAGTATTACGGCCAACACCGCAAGAAAATAGGGCGTAAGCATGGGTCTCCGGGCGTACTGGCGTTAGCTTTCACGAGTTTGCAAAAGATAGCGTATTTGTTGAGCGTCAGACGGGTCGATGCCCCCGATAAAGCGTGCCAGTACTGCGTGCTTATCTACAGCCGAACCCAGCACATCGTTGAGGAGCTGTACGGTGTGGTCTTCGCGGCTAGTAGCTGACGCGAACTCATGGGGCCGTTTTGAGGAGTCTTTAGTCACAAATCCTTTTTTGCTTAGCCGGCCAAGCACAGTTAATACCGTGGTGATCGCGGGTGCGCCGTACTGGCGATGCGCCAATGCGTCCCGGACCTGATTTGCCGTCAGTGGTTCGGTGGCATCCCACAATAGATTCATGATGGCTTGTTCCAGTTCGCCCAATGACGTCCCTTCTTTAGGCATACTTATTAGGCCCCCAACCGCTGCAATGTGACGGGCCTTTCAATTTGAAAGAATTTTCTGTTTCTAGTTTAGCGGCGTAGCTCAACGATTTCTACATCGTGTAGAAATGTGGTTATTATGAGAGCAATGGTTGTTTTACAACCGGTAGAAAAACGATAAGTCTGGATGGCCTTTTCGTTTTGATACATCCTCGCAATGGCCTTTCGAGCCGTAGCTTTTGTGTTGGTGAAGGGGAGGGACCCTGATGGATCCTCTTGAGGTAGCCCGATGGCAGTTTGGTATTACGACCGTCTATCACTTTTTGATGGTGCCATTAACGATTGGGCTGGGTATCGTGCTGGTCGCCATGCAAACCGCATGGCATCGAACCGGTAAAGACCATTACCTGCGTATGACCAAGTTTTGGGGCAAGATCTTTATGATCAACTTCATCATGGGGGTTGCTACCGGCTTAGTGCAGGAATTTCAGTTCGGTATGGCCTGGAGTGAATACTCTCGCTTTGTTGGCGATGTCTTCGGTGCCCCGCTTGCCATGGAAGCGTTGATTGCCTTCTTTTTGGAATCAGTTTTCATCGGCATCTGGGTTTTCGGCTGGGGAAGGGTTCGTCCCAAGGTTCATCTGACAGTGCTCTGGCTAGCAGTGGCAGGTTCTGTCGTATCTGCTTACTTTATCCTGGCAGCTAATTCATTTATGCAACACCCGGTAGGCATCGAATATGTTAATGGTCGAGCTGAAATGGCTGACATATGGGCTGTATTAACGAACCCAACGTTGTTAGTGCACTTTCCTCATACTATATTCGGTGCGTTGGCAGTTGCCGGATCGATGCTGTTCGGCATCGGCTGGTATCACCTGTGGAAGCGTCGTAAAGAAGGCATCGATACGGTAGACGAAAACGGCTATGTGGTCGTAGGCTCGACCGGCTCTAAGGCTCGTGATGAAGCAGACTACCGCGGTTGGCGAGCATCATTTCGGTGGGGCGGTTGGATCGCTGTATTCGCCTTTTTAGGTACGGCATTTACCGGCCATGCTCAAGCACAAATGATGATCCAACAGCAGCCGCTCAAGATGGCTGCTGCCGAAGCGGCATGTCACGATGGTACAGGCTTCTCAGTGCTTTCAGTTGCCGGAGCGGACAGCGACGGAGCTACAACTTGTGATGATGTAGTGGGTGTTTTTGAGATCCCAGGGCTGTTGTCGTTTCTTGCTTATAATGACTTCACCACTCCTGTTGAAGGCGTCAATACCCTCATTCCACAGTATGAGGAACAATATGGTACCCACCTACCAGACGACCCACGCTACGGCGAGAGGGCTGGGAGCGAAATCGAATACCTGCCGATCATGGAAGTCACCTATTGGGGTTTCCGACTCATGATTACCTTTGGTGGCTTAGCAGCGCTAGCAGCCGGCATTGGGCTATGGATCGGTCGCAAAGGTACGGTGCCCCATGATAAAACACTGATGAACCTGGCCTGGCTTTCAATCCTGGCACCATTTGCCGCCAACTCGGCGGGATGGGTCTTCACCGAGATGGGCCGACAACCTTTCACGGTTGCACCAAACCCTGATCCAACGGGGGTAGATCAAGTATGGCAGTTTACAGCGGCTGCGGTATCACCTGGAGTGTCAGGTGAGGAAATTGTGTTTTCACTCATTGTTCTGACGCTGATATATGCCCTGTTATTAGTGGTCGAAGTTGTGTTATTAGTGCGATATACAAGGGGTGGTCATCCCGCAGGTATGCCTGAACTTTTGGCTGATGAACGCGATGATGACGACCATGATCAGCCATCGTCCGACGTGTTGTCCTTCGCATATTAATGCGAGCCACAACAGGATCTGAAAGGTAAAACAACATGGAATTTCTTCCGACGTTGTGGTTTATTCTCATTGCTGTACTGTGGATCGGCTACCTGGTGCTCGATGGTTTCGATCTAGGGGTCGGTATGCTGATGAAGGTCTGGGCACGCAATGAGTCCCAACGACGCGTTCTGCTCAATTCTATTGGTCCGGTTTGGGATGGTAATGAAGTTTGGCTCATTACCGCTGCAGGGGCAACATTTGCTGCTTTCCCGCATTGGTATGCCTCCATGTTCGCCGGATTATATATTCCCCTGACTTTTGCGCTGTTAGCACTCATATTGCGAGCGGTGTCTATCGAATACCGCGGTAAGTCTCACAGCCAGACAGCACGCAATATGTGGACCTGGATGATGGCAGGTGGCTCCTTTGTAGCAGCCTTTTGTATCGGTGCCATGCTTGCTCTAACCACTACCGGTTTGCCACTAGACGAATATGGTGATCGCGTCGGTGGACCGTTTACGTGGTTGAACGGTTGGGCAGTGCTAGGTGGACTAGCCGTTGTCGGTATATCACTGGCACAAGGGTGGGCATTCTTGTCCCTAAAGACTCTTGGTGCACCTCGTGAAGCAGCCAACCAGCGGTTGCGCCGTTACCTGCCGCTCTACGTGCTACCAGCAGCCATTTGGGCGATCATGGTCACCGCGCATTATCCAAAGATCAGCGCGTCAGCAATGTTAGTACTAGCTGTTGTGGGGCTCATCTTTGCCTGGGTGAGCTCAAACCGCCGCAAAGAGGGACTTACTTTTACAGGCATGGTGGTATTCATCTTGTTTGGTGTCGGATCCATTTTTATGGCGCTATACCCGAACGTCTTGCCATCCACTATTGATTCGGCTTATAACCTCACAATCGAATCAGCTTCCTCATCGGCGTATACGTTAACGGTTATGGCCGTGGTCACTGCTATATTCTTACCCATTGTGCTGATCTATAGTGTGTGGAGCTACCGGACGTTCCGTCATCGGATTGGCGAACAACACATACCTGAAGCAGCCGTGGTGACGCCGGTCTGATACCTGAGCTGCCGACTTCCAAAACCGGACGCCGAGCCCTGGCTGGGCTCGGCGTCTTGGCACTGATCAAGCTCATCGGCTGGATCCTTCTTGCCGTTTCGCTGGCCCGTGGCATCAGTCAACTGGCGGCCTCGCTGCCTGCTTCTGATGCTGCACAATTATTGCACTTATTGTTTAATACCCCGCGTACTGCACCTGGGCTCGTTGACGCTCTGAAGGAATTCACCACGAGTGATGAATTTATTGCCACGCTAGCGTTCGGCTTTTGTGGTGCACTACTTCGTGGTGGGGCAGCATGGGGACAACAAGTATTTGCTACTCGAGCAGCGCTTGGTGAAAAAGAGCAATTGCGCGAGCAGTTGGTGCGCCATCGTCTCGCATCAGCTGGTGCCCATGCTGATCGTGCCGGGCAAGACACCGTGTTGGCATCTAAAGGCCTGGATGGGTTGGACGATTACTATACAGAATTTTTACCCGCGTTAGTCTCAGCCCTAATTATCCCCATCGGTCTGGGCGGTTGGATCTTGCTGCATGACTGGATCAGTGCCGTGATTTTGGTTTTGACCATTCCACTGATCCCACTTTTTATGATTCTTATCGGCCGTTTTACTGAACATCGCGTTGATGAAGCCGCCAGTGGTCTCAATAAGTTATCGCATCACTTATTGGAGTTGGCGCGAGGGCTGCCGGTGTTAGTTGGGCTTCGTCGGGCTGGGATGCAACGTAAATCCTTGCAACGGGTTTCAGATGACTATCAACGGACCACGATGAACACTCTCAAGGCAGCGTTTATGTCTGGGCTAGCTCTGGAGCTGTTGGCTTCGCTATCTGTAGCGATCATTGCAGTAGTCATTGGAGTCAGGTTAGTAAATGGCTCTATGGAACTATACGTCGGACTTATGGTGTTAACACTAGCCGCGGAGGTATATTTGCCATTCCGTGATATTGGCTCAGCATTTCACGCCTCAGAAGACGGTATGGATGCATTGAAACGTGCTCGCGCCCAGATAAACCACCCACAACCCAAGCCGATGGCAGTCCTCTTAGATACCGGTACCACCCATGATGACGTCGTGGAGCTCAACGACGTCACTATTTCGTATAAGGCGCTGCATGAAATTGCTGAGCCAGCCTATGCGGGGCCAGAGTATTTGACGCCACAACAATTTGCTGAAGCTCAACGGAACAAGACACAATCGGTTGACACGGATGAGTCCTATCTACCCCGATACAACGTTGAAGTACTTGACCCAGTCGTACAAGATTATTCGCTGCGCATGCTGCCCGGACAATACACCGTGCTGGGGGATGCTTCTGGTTCTGGAAAATCCACAGTGTTAAGCGCAATATCGGGGTTACTGGGAGATACCGAAGCATGCTTTTCCGGCAGCGTCACAGGTTTAGTGGACCGGCCCATTTCGTATCTAAGTCAGCATCCAGCATTTGCAACAGAGTCCGTTGGTGAAGAACTGACCATGGTTATACGGGGTACTGCAGCAGATCTGAGTACTGAAAACATTCCAGCGGCCGCAATACTAGTAGACACAGCACTGCGGTCAGCAGGTATACCCGGCGCCCAATCGCGTTCTATTGACGATCTTTCACCTGGGGAACGCCGACGTCTTGGTTTTGCGCGTGTTTTGGCTCGGCTCATGGCAGCAGCCGCGGTCAATTCCAATGAGCGAGCATGGTTGGTTGTACTTGATGAACCTACCGCCCATTTGGATGCTGTCTCGGCAAGCTTGATCCGTTGGGTTGTCCGACAACTAGCAGCAGGTACCCTACCCAATGGCGCACAATTGAAGCTCATGTTGCTTGTGGCCTCACATGACGCAGCTATACATGCCGATGCCGATCAGCTCATCGGCAACTCGGTAGTCGTACCAGTGCCCGACAATGCCCCAAGAACCACCACGCTACCGGAACCAGCGGTGTCTGACCCTGCGCCCGGACCGACGTTGGGGACACAGCGGGTTAGTGTTGGTAACTGGTTAAAAATTATGCCATTACAGCAGGGCAGGCTATGGGCCGGAATCGGATGGTCAGTGGCAGCGCTGCTGGCTGCTGGCTTATTATCTGCCCTCTCTGGTTGGCTGATCGTGCAGGCTGCCTATGAGCCGCCGATTTTATACCTGCTAGCGGTTATTGTTGCCGTCCGGTTCTTTGGTACAGGGCGTGCTGTATTTCGTTATGCTGAGCGGCTAGCCGTCCACCAAGCGGTGTTGTCCTGGGCGAATAAAGTCCGCCTGCGAGTCTGGGATGCCCTCGGATCGCAGGCTACTCAATGGAATCGTCTTACGCGATCTGGCGGTGCCTTATCGGTGCTTATCTCCGATATAGATCAGTTGCGCGATGCAGTTCCTCGCGTGATTGTGCCCATCCCGGCAGCTATTATTACTTGGGCAACGGCCACCGGCATTGTAGCTTTTATGGCCCCGGGCTCTTGGTGGCCTGCTGCGGTAGCCGGGATCGCGGCGTTTATTTTGGTGCCGTTGCTGGTTCGTGCCATAGATGCTCGGACAGGTACGGCCTTGGCGGACCACCGCACAGCGGTAGTGGCAACAACCTCTAGGCTGTTTATGTCAGCAGCTGATATGGCAGCTAATGGAATGAGCGGCCATGCAGCCGACGACTTTGCAAGAAATGATCTGAAGAACAGCGCACCATTAAAACGCAACGCAATTGCAGCAGGGGTAGGGGAGGGACTGACTTCCTTAATTGCCGGCTGGGCGGCAGTACAAACCATGTGGGTGGCCGTCAGCCATGGCATTTCGGCACCTAATACAGCCTTGGTAGTCATGTTGATGTTAGCGATGGCCGAGCCATTTGGATTATTTAGTCAGGCAACCCATGAAGCACGTACTCTAAACCATCAGTTGGGTAAACTGCTTCCTCTCCTCGAGGAGTCTGAGTTGCAGCGAACCGACTGGGTCAATATTAAAGAGACTCCCGACGACGCTATTTCTGCAATCGATCTGCAAAATGTAACGGTATCCTACGATGCCAAAGCTCCGGTTGTGCTTGACGGAGTTTCATTGCATGCGGCAAGAGGAGACTTTGTGGTGGTCACCGGACCATCAGGGTCGGGCAAATCAACCCTTTTGGCCGTGCTGTTAGGGTTTTTGCGGCCGCAATCAGGAACCTATTCGTTGACGGCGCCAACTGCTAATGCCACAAAGGCATTGCAACATGTGGCTTGGTGCCCACAGGAGGCATATCTATTCGACTCCACCCTGCGTGGCAACCTAGCGTTAGCCCGAGACCCGCAGCATCGGCCTAGCGAAGCGGAACTGCTTGCAGTTCTTGACACAGTAGGATTATCCGACTGGCTGGCCCACACACCTAACGGGCTTGATACCCGACTCGGTCCGTCAGGTCACTTTATCTCTGGTGGTCAGCGACAGCGGGTAGCTGTAGCTCGAGCGCTATTGGCCAATGCTCAAGTAGTCCTTCTCGACGAACCCACTGCCCACCTGGGAGCTGATGAGGCGGCCCAACTTATTGCAGATCTCAAAGTCGCACTGGCCGATAAGATCACGGTGATGGTCACCCATGACCAACGGTTTGCTGAGGTTGGGACGCCGGTGCAGCTTTAATCAGATTCCTCTGCGGCCTGTTGTGGTGTCGGAAGTTGTGGAGACGCTCCAGTACCAATCACACCGATAGGTGAGTCAAGCATGATGCCGGAAGCATCCCGATCCGAGTACTCTTGCGGCAAGGCGCGCGAGACCCCACCCGATGTAGAGGCCAATGGTTCTACACCGGCCCATGCCAAAGCTAAACCAGTTTCACCACGCAACATGCGGTGTGCTCGTAAACCTTGAGTATTGCGACCCTTGGGGGCAAATTCCGTCAACAGCGTCACCTTAGCTGTCGGCGCAGTATCCAAGAGCTCATCATCAGTACTAGTGAATGTGACCACGACAGCTTCATCCAGCTGTCCTGCACTAGCAACGGAAAACGATAGTGCGTGGTCTTGATCGACGAGTTTGATACCAGCAATACCGCTGCCGGCCCGCCCCTGAGGCCGCACTAGCTCGGCGGCAAAGCGTAATAATTGCCCGGTACCGGTGATAAATACCAGTTGATCATCATCGGCGGCGGCAACACCGGCGCCGATAACTTTATCTCCATCCTTAAGGGTGATCGCTTCAAACTCATCCTGGTTTAATGGCCAGTCGTCATAACGCACCCGTTTAATTACTCCATTCCGAGTGCCCAAGGCCAGTATTTGATTTAGCGGCACGATTGTGATCAGTTTTTCGCCGCGTTGTAGCGTGACAAAATCGGTAGCTTTAACCCCGTCGGACATAGCCGGTGTGGCAGTAGATTCTGTCAGTGCCGGAACGTCAACGGCGTTGAGGCGAATGAGGCGTCCGGTATCTGTGAGAGCGCCTATTTCACCTCGTGCTGTGGTGGCAACCACTGCGGTATATACATCATGGCGTCGCCGTCGTCCTTGCCTTTTTAAGGGCGTGCGATCCTTGGTGCGCAGCAGACGTCCTGAAGCTGAGAGCACGACCCAGCAGGGTTCATCTGGTATTAACAGTGCCGATGCAGCAGCGGCACGTTCTGCTTTCGAAGACGAGGTTGTCACAGTGGGCGCCAGATCTTCTGATTTTACAAGCTTAGTGCGGCGTTTATCACCAAATTGTTCCGCTATTTCAGAGAGTTCATTCGATACCGTCTCGCGGAGTTTGCTATTTGACTGCAGAATAGCTTCAAGCTCTTCAATGGCGGCAATGAGCTCATCTCGTTCGGTTTCCAGGTCTAATCTGGAAAACTTCGTAAGTTGGCGTAAACGCAGCTCTAAAATGTGGTTGGCTTGAACCTCGGTGAGATCGAATACGAGCATTAAGCGTTGACGTGCTGCTGCGGCGTCATCAGAGGTCCGAATAATCTCAATGACCTCATCAATATCAACAAGGGCCAGTAGCAGCCCTTCGACCAGATGTAATCTATCCTTGCGTTTGCCCAACCGGTGTGCAGTGCGCCGCCGAACAACGGTCAAGCGGTGTTCTACATACACGTTTAGGAGTTCTTTGAGCCCCATGGTCTGAGGTTGACCATCAACTAAAGCTACATTATTGATCCCAAAGTTCTCTTCTAATGGAGTGTGTTTATAAAGCTGGGCGAGAACAGCTTGGGGATTGAAACCAGATTTTAACTCGATCACGAGTTTCAGACCGTTTTTGCGGTCAGTAAGGTCCATAACATCGGCGAGGCCGGTGACCTTCTTGGAATTTACCGCTGCTTTGAGTCGATCAATTACACGTTCTGGCCCCACACCATAAGGAAGTTCCGTGATAACCAGGCCTGTACGACGCGCAGAGACTTGTTCAATGTTAACGGTGGCGCGCATCGTAAAACGGCCCCGTCCTGTTTCATAGGCCTCTTTAATACCATCGAGTCCAACAATGCGGGCACCTGACGGAAGATCTGGTCCGGGCACGAACTTCATCAGTGCCTTTGTCTCAGCCTCAGGATCCACCAGCAGATGTCGGGCTGCAGCAATTACTTCGCCAAGATTGTGCGGGGCCATATTAGTGGCCATCCCCACCGCGATCCCAGCGGCCCCATTAACTAAGAGATTGGGAAAGGCCGCCGGCAACACGGCCGGTTGTTGCATTTGGTTATCGTAATTGGGCTCAAAATCAACGGTATCTTCGTTGAGATTGGCCGTCATCGCTACAGCCGCTGGCGACATTTTCGCTTCAGTGTAGCGCGATGCTGCAGGCCCATCGTCGACAGACCCAAAGTTTCCGTGTCCATCTACCAAAGGCAAGCGCAGGTTGAAATCTTGTGCTAATCGCACCATGGCGTCATAAATAGCAGAATCACCGTGTGGGTGGAGCTTTCCCATCACTTCGCCTACCACACGCGCCGATTTAACATGGCCCTTGTCCGGAGTCAGACCCATCTGGTCCATCATGTATAGGATCCGACGTTGAACAGGTTTTAACCCGTCTCGCGCATCGGGAAGTGCGCGCGTATAAATTACTGAATAGGCATACTCTAAGAAGGAATGCTCCATCTCGGAGGCGACATCAATGTCGGTAATGTTCTGATCTGCCAACGGCACAAGGGCGGCATTGGCGTTAGCAGACGATTTCTTGGAACGTTTAGACATCTGACCTTTCCTGTCACGTGGTTCTCACGGCCCGAATGTAGCTTAAGATAATTATATGGCTGAACAGAAAACCAAGCGTCCATATCCGGCACACTGGGAAGCCGATGTGCTTTTACGCGACGGTGCTACGGCACGATTACGCCCGGTTTCCCCAAACGACGCCGAAGCGCTGCAGAAAATGCACGAGGACCAGTCACAAGATTCTATCTACTTTCGCTACTTTACGTATAAATCACAGCTTTCAGCCAAAGAGCTCGAGCGTTTCACGGTAGTTGACTACGTCGACCGAGTGGCTTTTGTGATTCTATTGGGCGACGAGTTGATGGGTATTGGTCGCTACGACCGGCTAGGGGACTCCACCGAAGCTGAAGTCGCATTCAATATCGCCGATGCGCACCAGGGACGCGGACTGGGCTCAATTTTCATGGAGCATCTGGCTGCGGCCGCCAGAGAAAACGGTATTAGAAGCTTCACAGCTGAAGTTTTGCCAGAAAATCGCAAAATGCTCACCGTTTTTCAGGCCGCCGGTTTTGAAACCTCCAGATCCTTTGAAGATGGCGTCGTGGTCGTAGAATTTCCTATCGATCCAACTGCCAAAGTTCGAGATGTCATGGAATCAAGGGAACACCGAGCTGAAGCTCAATCAGTTGCTGAACTCCTCCGCCCAAAATCTATCGCCGTTATAGGAGCCTCACGTTATTGGGGTTCGATCGGTTTTGCCCTGCTGGAAAATATTATCGAAGGCGGCTACCCGAATCCGGTATACGGTATCAATAAAGAAGCCATAGAGATCGCCGGAATGATCTCTCGTGGTTCTCTATCAGAGGTGCCTCAACAGATTGATCTTGCGATCATTGCGGTACCTTACGATCAGATCCCAGCGGTTGTTCAAGACTGTGCAGACCACTCTGTCAAGGGTCTGCTGATCGTTACTGACGGTTTCGATGGGGAAGAGGGGCTAGCTCAACAGCGTCGGCTTGTACAGGTGGCACGTCGTCAAGGCATGCGCGTTATTGGACCAGCCTCAGCAGGAATCATCAATACGGATCCGAAGATTAGTCTAAATGCATCGGTCGCACCGAATCTGCCGCAGCGAGGCTCAGTAGGCCTGTTTTCACAGTCCGCTCCGATTGGCGCCATGCTCTTTACTGCTGCTCAACAACGTGGCATAGGAGTGTCGTCCGTGATCAATGCTGGTAATCGGGCTGACGTCTCAGGTAATGACGCAATGCAATACTTAGAAGACGACCCAAATACCAGCGCGGTGGGGTTGTATTTGGAATCATTTGGTAACCCAAGAAAGTTTTCGCGCATCGTCCGCAGGCTGGCACGCAATAAACCTGTAGTCGTTTCCCGCTCCCACGGGATGGGTAGACGTATTCCACCAGGACATGCAACGCGAACAACTGAAGCGCCACGTGGAACTGTTCCGTCCATGCTCCGTCAAGCCGGTGCTATTGAGACGGATAGTTATACCGAGCTAATGGACATTTTACAGGTTTTAGCCTGTCAACCGGTGCCGCGCGGTCCACGCCTAAGCGTCATTGGCAATGCACCGGCAGTCAATCGTCTAACGGTCGAAAACGCTCGCAGTACCGGCCTTGAAGTTGTTGATGTTCAAGATCTTGGAACACTTGATACTGCACTTATCGGCCAACAGACCACCCAAGATGTTACCGAAGCGATTCGAAATACTATTGATGCTGGTCAGGCTGATGCGATTATTGTGTTAATACAGCCTGGTTTGCACCAAGATAAGGGTGATGCGACACAACTTGCTCTTGCGATTCAAGACGCTGCAGGGGATAGTGAAATTACTATCATGGCCTCCTTTACTGCTGTGTTGGAGGAGGCGTTTAGTCCAACGTCGATTATTGGACGTGGTGAGTTGCGATTCACTGACGGAGCAGAGAACTCCGAGCAGCAAACTAATGGACCGCTGCAATCTGGCTTACCGATATTCTCCTCCGCTGAACGAGCCGTCTCAGTGTTGTCGGAGTTGGTTCAATATAGGGCCTGGCGTGACGCCGAGCAGGGCGTTGCAGTGGAATATGACGACGTTGACCGATATAAAGCCGAAGAATTGGTCACTGAGTGGGTTCAAGAAGCCAGTGGAACTGAACTGGTAAAACTCTCCCGTGCCCAAACCGCTCAGTTATTGGACTGCTACGGTATTCGTGTATTGCCGTCTAGACGCTTTCAAACCACTGAGCAAGCCTTGGAGTATGCCGACGAATTTGGCTACCCAGTCGCGTTGAAGGCTGATAATTCTGTTCTGCGGCATCGACTTGATCTGGGTGGTGTCCGATTAAACATCGAGACCCCAGATGCCCTGCGCACTAATATCGAATCCATGCGTGAAACACTGGCTCCCTACGGCGCGCCATCCATCGAAATTCAGGCAATGGCCCCAGCTGGCCAAGGGTGTATCGTCGCTGCTGTTGAAGACCCATTAGTCGGGCCAGTGCTATCCTTTGGAATTTCGGGAGACGCCGTAGAGCTATTAGATGATTGGGTGCATGTGGTGCCCCCATTATCCGACCAGGACCTTGAACGTCTCATCCGGACGCCACGGGCTTCGGCTAAGCTTTTTGGTTATGGTGATATCCCTGCCGTTGATACTGGCTCCGTAAAGGATTTGCTAGCCCGCGTTTCATTGCTGAAGGATGATTTACCGCAAGTTGCTCGCTTACGTTTCAACCCGTTGCTTGCTGCGCCTGATGCCGTAACCGTGTTAAAGGCCGAGATTTATGTTGCAAATGCTGCTGTCCGTACTGACTCGGCGCGGCGCGCGTTGTTGAATAACTAGTGACAAAGGACAGTACCTCGAATATGCCCTATCCTGTACTCCCAACCGATTTGGCAATCGATATTGAACGTGCCGGATTCTATCCTCAATTAGTTGCTGACGTAATGGGCCAACAACTTGGTGAGCGTGAAATCCTGTCCCATTATGTACATGTCGAAACACATTTCGGCTACGACGATCTGCACCGCCATATTACTGTGCTTGTGCTAGCTCAGGGAAATGTATTGGCTGCACTTCATCTTAATGATCTCCAAGATGAGCTCGACGACGGGCCACCACGAGCCTCAGTAGCAACGGAGTTAGTTCCTCTATCCAGCATCAGTTCTTGCATCGTAACGACCGGCTACGATGCTCCGCAAGATTATCAGCCAGGCCAATCACCTTCGGAAGTTACATTGGTTCTTAGCTGGGCTGGTGGAGCTCGCATGGAATTTGCCCCGAATGTTTGTGAAGACCCACATTGTGAAGCTGACCATGGATACCTTGGTACACGGGTTGCCGAAGATCTAGTATTGCGCATCGCAGGAAAAGCCGATGGACAGCTGGCAGTAGATAAAGCCCTCACCTTCGGACGAAAATTACGCGACGCCATATTGGATAACTCATGAGTACCAGTCCAGTGCCGTCCGGGTATAGCCAGTCTAGAAATCTGACGCATGTCCTGCCATCCCTAGCAGCGAGTTTAGGGGCAAACTTTCACAACACTATGCAGTTGCCCAAGGCAGCTTCGGCTATATTGTTGTTAGTAGACGGACTGGGCCTAGAGCAGCTTGAACGGTATGGTGCCCATGCCCCGTTTTTGCGCAGTCTGCTGGCTAAACAGCCCGCAGCGCAGACCGAAATGTCAGCGGTCTATCCAACGACTACTGCCGCGGGGTTGTCGTCACTAGGAACAGGATTAGATGTTGGACAGCACGGGCTGGTGGGATATGACGTCTACGACCCACAGCGACAAGTCGTAGTTAACCAGTTGGGCGGTTGGGACGAACGAACCGATCCGGAGCTGTGGCAACCACATCCGACGATCTTTCAAACCTTAAATACCCAGCGTGGCGCCGGTGAGCATGACATCATTCCCGTGGCAGTATCCCTATCGGCTTTCGAAACCTCGGCACTGACAAGAGCCGCATTACACGGGCCCAAATTTATTGGACAAAATGAACTGACCCAGCGCTTTGTGCAAGCCACAGCAGAAGCCCAACGACCCGGCGCACTAGTCTATCTCTATGTCAACGAACTGGATAAAGCTGGCCACGCTCACGGTCCTGGGTCAGATGCTTGGCTGGAGGCTCTAGAAGAAATCGATGCCAATATTCGGCGGATGAGAAACAAACTACCGACAAATACACTAGCGGCAGTCACTGGTGATCATGGCATGACTGAGGTTAAACCGGAAGACCGAATTGATTATTCACAGGATCCAGAATTAGTTGCCCACATAGCCCACACTGCGGGCGAGCCACGTATGGTCCAATTACATTTTGAACCAAATGCTACCGAAAGTCAGCGCACTCAAACACGTACTGCTTGGCAGAAACGGTTTGGCGATCGTGCGTGGGTGATCACCCGCGAAGAAGCTATATCAGCAGGCTGGTTTGGTAGAGTCGCTGAGCGGATTCGTCCACGTATCGGAGAGTTAATTATCGCAGGCCACGATCCCATAGCACTTTACGATGGACGGCGGGCGTCGCCACACAGCTTCACCATGGTGGGGCACCACGGCGCTCCAACCTCTGGAGAAGTACGCGTCCCGTGGCTAGTATTCAAACGACCATAGACACATTAGGTGTCTTTGCGGGTACCGAAAATAATTTCATCCCAGCTGGGTACAGTTGGACGGCGTCGCGAACGATTCGGCTGTTCGGTTTTTTTCAACGCTTCTCTCGTATCATCATCTGCCATATCGTCGAACGCGTCAGTCTGACCTTCCAACTGTTGGTCAGAAGAACTATCGGTTTCCTGGGACTCAGCATGATGGTCTCCAGCAGCTACTTCACGACCATCCCAGTCCGCTGGGTCTTCAGCGTCGTCATCAGACCAAGCAACTTCGACTTCAGTAGTCCAGGCAGTATCTCTGGACTGTTTCTCGTCACCTTCGTCCGAGTCATGTGACACAACGAGTTTTGGTTTTAGCGGTGCGGTGGGTTGCTCGTCCCGAGTAATCATCGCGGCTAATTCCTCATCGGATTCTTCATCGACACCAAGGCGTTGACCGCGCCGAGCATTGAGCACATCCAAAAGTTCCTCATGGGATTCGCCTGAACTGTAAGGCCCGGAAGCTGATGAAGCACCATCGGATTCGATGTCAAATGGTGTATCTGTCACTGTTGATAAGCGCCCCCGGGGTGACGTTGAAGCCACCGGCGAATCAGCCGGGCCAAATTCACTGAGTACTTGTGCCCAACGGTTGGCATTTTCTAAGTGCTTGGATTGTAACTTATAAGTCCAAAGGGCTGGGGGAGGATCGCCAATGGAAGAATCTGCTAGACCCTTCGTGGAAAATTGGGCAGAAATTGTCCATAGTGGCGAGTCTGAATCTCGCCACGCGTCCCACTCAAGACTCTCAGGGTCGAGTCCCATTGCAGTTAGTCGATGCTCGACCATCTCACCCAGTAGTGCAGGCTCGTCGCCAAAGACAGCTTCATATGCATGATTGCCCAGCTGTGGTGCTGCAACTTCGAGCTCCTGGGCTTGACGTGCGATCCAATCGCGTTCTGCCACGATCGGAGTCGCATAGACTTCTAGTCGTTCGCGATCCATATCGTGGTGGATGGCGAGTTCTTCAACCGTGGCTCCGGCGCGCAGCTTTGCCTGAATTTCACGCGGCGATAGTTCAGCTGCGGCTTCGTCCGCCGCTGCAGCTGATGGGCGACCAATCGGTCGCATGGCAGCGTTGCGTAATGCATCGGTGATTGGCAAGTAGAACTCGTCACCGTCGCTGTTGGACAAGACAAGCTCGTCACCGTCGTCATCGACTCCTACTAAACGAAGCCGACGAGCGGAATCGTGCTTGATAGATGAACCCATGCAAGGCCTCCGAACATTTACTGCTTCACTGTGAACTCTGCCATGTAACCCCCGCGATTGCATGGAATTGGGACGGTGTGGCGCGCATTTTCGCCGTCATCTGGGCCACAAGTTTGACATAGATTTGTCCCGACTTGCAATGTGGACAGCAATAAGGTTAGATCACCTCGAAACATGAGTCGAGATCCGCTGAAGGTGAATCTGGCTCATGGATGTTTATATACGTGATAGAACGTAGATCAGCATTAGTACAACAGCATCAAAACATGATGCGAAAACCTATCGAATGCGAGATTCATGGCTACGGATTACGACGCCCCCCGCAAGAATGACGATGAGCTTCGCGAAGACTCTATTGAAGAGCTACAGACCCGTCGAACTGACACTCAGTCGGCTGCTGTAGATGAGGACGAAGCGGAAGCCGCCGAAGGATTTGAACTTCCCGGTGCTGACCTGTCCGATGAAGAATTGCAAGTCACCGTGTTGCCGGCCCAATCTGATGAGTTCACGTGTGCTTCGTGCTTTCTAGTACGCCACCGGTCCCAGGTTGCTCTGGAAGAAGACGGTCTGCTCTATTGTACCGACTGCGAGGGCTAAGCAGGATTGCGCGGTTTATCCGTGCAAGCTGAACTAAAAGAAAGTACCAAAGGGGCTTTACCGCGTTAACGGTTGCCCCTTTGTCTAATTTAAGAGACCAATGAAGTTGAAGGCACAACCGAGAGCATTAACTGTCTTGTTCGCGTTGTTCGGCTTCTAATTTTTCACGCTCTGCATCGATAAGCCACTGCGGAATATCTTCATCCTGAGTGGTATCGACATCGGGTACGTACATGGACCCGCCGAGGGCATCGGCCAGTTGTTCGGGATGATTAGTTGAAGTCAACCAGTAAGGTGTTCGATCTCGGGGGTCTTCAATTTGAATACGGATAACGGGTTTAACCCAACTGCGTAAATGCAAATATGCAAGCCCATGTAACTTTCGACCGCGTTGTTGAAACGCTTCATCACCCCGATAGCCTATTACCGTACCAACATGCTCGCGTCCAATAGTGGCGCGACCGACCTGCAGATGCGTAGCCGTCACAGTGATGTCGGATTTTGTTGCTAATAATCCGCCAACGGTTATCGCTGCTACGACTAGACCCGAGCCGATACCCCATCCAGTCCCAAATGGGGCCAGTACTAACCAACCAATTCCTGCTGCGAGCACAACCATCAGCCACATTGGCCAGGTGGGGCGTAGAGTTTCATGATAGACGATCGGCGAGCCGCCCGGTCCGAGTCGTTTGTCAGCATGTTGTGTCATGTTCTCCAGCTTACAGCTCTGATCCGACTGATCGGTATTTTTGGGTATTCACCGCGGCTGGTGGCTAGACTATGAGCCGGTACAATTGCTATACATCCAGGAGAGTACGCTAGATGGTATCCACGCCGTTCCAAGATGAACAAGGCCAACACCAGTTGAATGTCCAATTAAAAGTATTGGATGATGATATTGCCGTACCGTATTATGCGCTACCGGGTGATGCCGGAGCAGACTTGAGTACAACGATTGATGTTGTTCTTGGAGCAGGCGAACGCTTATTGGTGCCGACTGGTGTCGCCATTGCTATTCCCCAAGGCTTTGCAGGTTTTATCCATCCCCGTTCGGGTCTTGCCGTACGTAGCGGGCTTAGTGTAGTGAATGCCCCAGGAACTATTGATGCCGGTTATCGTGGGGAGATCAAAGTTCCTCTGATAAATCTCGACCCAACAGAAACCATTCACCTGCAGCGCGGTGAACGCATTGCCCAGTTGGTGATCCAGCCTGTCTTTCAAGCCCACTTTACTGTGGTGAACGATCTGCCCGAGTCTGTACGCCAAGATGCTGGCTTTGGATCCACCGGGGGGTTCCTCAGGGGCCAGTAGGGTGCATTACGGTTAGATCGATATAAGGAGAGTCTTCGCCATGCTTTTTGGCCGCAATAGAAATGTACAAGCCGAAACCGTTATCTTGCCTGAACACCTGCGGGATGAACAAGATGTACCAACAGCTACTGAACGCCCAGAAGGCCCTTATGACATCTCTGAAATAGAGAGTCGAGAATTTAGTAAAGGTTATATGGATCTTGGCACTATCAAAGTGCCGATGCGAAAAAACGTATCATACCGTCTAGAACAAGAGCAGGCGAAAAATAAAGTCTTTGCTGTATCTGCTGTCCACGAAAATTCTACTTTGCAAATACAGGCCTTTGCTGCACCGCGTTCCGGCGGGCTCTGGGAAGAGATCCGTCAAGAAATGTATGACCAGAATAAAGGCGCAAAGGGCGCCAAATTGGCTTTTCAAGAAGGCGAGTTTGGTCAAGAACTTATAATCCGCATACCAGCAAAACTTCCTGATGGGCGCAAAGGTGAGCGTATAGCTCGGTTTTTGGGGATAGACGGACCCCGGTGGATGCTTCGTGCGATGATCATGGGTAAAGCGGCATTAAATAAAAAAGACGCAACGGTACTGGACGACATCTTGAAAAACACGGTGATCGACCGTGGTGAGCAGCCTCTTCCAGCACGTCAGCTCCTGGAACTAACACCGCCGGAAAATGTTCAGGCCGCGATGCAAGAAGCTGCAGCACAGCGGCGGAAGCAGGCAAAAGCTAGGCAGCAGGAGAGCAGGACCAATTAGAAGATCTATCGTAGGTAGCAATCACGCTACACCTTAGAATTGAGCCCCATTTTGACGAACTCTAACGGACAGCCAGAAAAACATGCGCAGCTGAATCAGGTCGCCCAACGACTAGCGGGACGAACCGCCTTGAACGCATCAGGCGGGCTCGACCTTATGGCATCCGTTGGTGGATTGCGAGGAATTGCAGAGGCCACAGTGCCGGCTTTGGTGTTTTTATTGACGTTTATCACCACTGCTGACGTGATCGTATCGGCTCTTTGGGCCGTTGGTTTGGCAGCAGTAGCGAGTCTGCTGCGATTATTACAAAAACAGCCGTTAACCCAGGCACTTGCTGGTGTTTTTGGAGTCGCGGTATCTGCCGCTATGGCGCTTATGCAAGATGATGCGCGCGGTTATTATGTGATTGGTTTTTACGTATCAGCTGCTTATGGCTTGGTATTTCTCGTATCAGTCCTGATTAAATGGCCCCTTATGGGACTGATCTATGGTTGGATCCGGGGTGAGGGGGTTACCTGGAAAAAAGATCTTGTCCGGTGTCGAAAGTACCAGATTGCTACACTACTGATGGTGTTGGTATTTGGCAGCAGACTGGCTATCCAGTTGCCGTTATATTGGGTAAACGATGTTGTTGCTTTAGGTACTGCCCGATTAGTTATGGGCGTGCCCTTATATGCCTTGGCCCTGTGGTTTGGCTGGTTAGTCTCTCGACCTGCACCTCTCTGCTCAACACAGCTAGAAAGCGACCCAGATAATGAGCAAGGAACTGATGCTGCTGAGATAGATCCAAGAATGTGACCAATCGAGACACAGTGATACATTACACAGCTTCTATGGATACTATGGTGATTAACGCATAACTTGATCAGACGTGAAAATCGGCTAGCCGAAATTCACACAAAATAACACTCACAACACAACTTGAAGCAGGCCGATCAATGACAAGCACAGGTTCACAAACTGCCGCGCATCTGGCAGAGCATGACAAAGATGCTGGCCAGATCCTGACTCTTGAAGTAGGAGCGATGGCCCACGGCGGACATTGCGTTGCTCGCCATGACGGGCGAGTGATCTTTGTCCGACATGCGATTCCAGGTGAGGTAGTTAACGCTGCAGTGACCGCTGGGGGAGAGGATGCACGCTTTTGGCGTGCAGACACAGTATCTGTAGTGCGTCCTTCGGAATTTCGTCGTTCACATCAATGGAAGCTGGCAGATTCGATACGCGCCCATGCCTCTGGGCGCTATCCGGTTGGCGGCGCCGAGTTCGGCCATATTACATTAGAGCATCAGCGTCGACTCAAAGCACAGGTTTTTCGCGATACCATGGCGCGAATTAGTAAGCTCAATGTTGAAGCCCCTGTCGTCGGTATTGCTGAAGATGAGCCTACTGGTCTCCACTGGAGGACACGCAATGCTTTTGCTGTGACTTCTACTGGCCGATTGGCTATGAACGTCCATCGTTCGACCACAGTCGTACCGGTGCGCAATATACCGTTGGGAGTACGTCAACTCGATGCGTTGCAGCTTTGGGACATCGATTTCAGCGGTGCTGCTCGAGTTGAAGTTGCCACACCAGCACACGGTGATGAGGTTTTGGTAGTAATCTTTCCGCTGGAAGGCGTCGCTGCCAATAAAAAGCTGCTGGACAAGCATATCGGACAATGGCGCAAGCGGATGGTTCATCTGCCATCCAAAGTATCTGCTGTGGCTGGTCTGCGATCTAAACAATTTGGTCCCCTGGAAATAGTTCGCCTCCGGGGGCGTAGTTGGGTCAGCGAAGTCGTAGAAACCGAAACTTATGGTAGTCACACTTTCCGTGTTTCAGGCGATGGTTTTTGGCAGGTACACCGCGATGCACCAGAGACCTTGGTCAACGCGGTGATGGACGCGCTGGATGTCCAGCCCGGTCAAGTCATCGCTGATTTATATGGTGGAGCGGGCTTATTTTCTAGGTTCATAGCCGACGGTGTTGAAGAAGACGGCGCAGTGTTATCGGTGGAAGCCTCTCCAGGTGCATCACGTGATGCACGTAAAAATTTATATGACAAAAAACAAGCATACGTAATTAACGGCCTTACCGACCGAATCATTGGTTCCTGGCTGCAGCGGCCTGATGCGCCAATCGCCAGCGGTGGGTTGGATAGCAGGCAAGTTGATTCTGTAGTTCTTGATCCGCCTCGTGCCGGCGCGGGTCGTGCAACAATAACTCGTATACATCAATTGGCAGCCCAGAAGATTGTTTATGTATCGTGTGATCCCGCATCGTTTGCCAGAGACACCAAATGGCTAGTTGAACATGGCTGGGAAATTGTTGACAGCACCATCTACGATTTGTTCCCAGATACGTTCCATATGGAAACAGTCACTACCTTCAAACCTTCTGCAATCCTGAGACAATCACGCAATGAGGTCTAACTCGCGCTAGAATAAAAAACCCATATTGCCCTCGCGTGAATTGCCAGGATTGGGCAAGTGCCTTGGCTTGTGACCTGTCATCCACACGCGTTGAGCGACATAGCTTACACAGGACAATGGAATCGCCCTGGCGGGCGGGAAAAGAGGAGTCCACTGTGACTAAAGTCGATAGCTTCGGTTCCAAAGGCGTCTTGAACGTTGATGGTGCTGAATACGAAATTTATCGCCTCAATAAGGTTGAAGGTGCAGAAAACCTTCCCTTCTCATTGAAAGTTCTGCTAGAGAATCTGCTTCGTAACGAAGATGGCAAAAACATCACAGAACAGCAGATCAAATCCCTAGCAAACTGGGATCCATCGGCTCAGCCGAACACCGAGATTCAATTCACCCCGGCACGTGTTCTCATGCAGGACTTCACCGGTGTACCTTGTGTTGTTGACCTGGCCACTATGCGTGAGGCAATCAGTGATCTCGGTGGGGACCCTACTCTCGTCAATCCGCTGGCCCCTGCCGAATTGGTAATTGACCACTCGGTACAAATTGACCATTTTGGTACTCCTGACGCTGTGGAACGCAACGTAGAAATTGAGTACCAACGCAATGGTGAGCGTTACCAATTCCTACGCTGGGGGCAGACCGCGTTTGATGACTTCAAAGTCGTTCCTCCAGGCATGGGAATTGTTCACCAGGTTAATATCGAATACTTGGCACGCACCGTGATGACTCGCGAAGTCGATGGAGTCCTACGAGCTTATCCCGATACCTGTGTCGGCACTGACTCGCACACCACCATGGTTAATGGGCTAGGCGTACTAGGCTGGGGAGTAGGCGGTATTGAAGCCGAAGCTGCGATGCTTGGACAACCTGTTTCAATGCTTGTACCACGTGTCGTTGGTTTTAAATTGACCGGTCAGATTCCATCGGGTGCAACTGCAACCGACGTCGTGCTCACCATTACTGAAATGCTGCGCGAACACGGTGTAGTAGGTAAATTCGTAGAATTTTATGGCGACGGTGTCGGTGCAGTACCGTTAGCGAACCGTGCCACCATCGGTAACATGTCGCCGGAATTTGGTTCCACGGCTGCCATCTTCCCAATTGATCAAGTGACCTTGGACTACTTGCGTCTGACCGGTCGCTCCGAAGAAAACATTAAACTCGTTGAGGCCTACACAAAAGAGCAGGGGCTGTGGCACGATCCTGCAAATGAAGTAGAGTACTCCGAGTACATGGAATTGGATCTTTCCACTGTCGTCCCGTCAATCTCCGGGCCGCGTCGTCCTCAAGACCGTATTATTCTTGACGACTCAAAGAATCAGTTCCGCAAGGATATTCACGACTATGCCGATACCGACGAAACCGGTGCTGGTCGTCCATCACGTACCGCTGAAGTTGCTCTGGACAATGGCAACGAATTCGAACTGGACCACGGAAAAGTGGCCATCGCGTCGATCACTTCATGTACCAACACTTCCAACCCCTCGGTTATGATGGCTGCAGCCGTCCTGGCACGGAACGCTGCCTCAAAAGGCCTGACTTCTAAACCATGGGTTAAAACATCTGTTGCACCAGGGTCACGCGTTGTCACAGAATACTATGAGAAATCGGGTCTTATCCCATATCTAGAAGAACTTGGTTTCTCCATTGTGGGGTACGGTTGCACGACCTGCATCGGTAACTCCGGTCCGTTGGCACCAGAAATCTCTAAGGCCGTCAACGATAATGATTTGGCAGTCACCTCAGTTCTTTCTGGTAACCGCAACTTCGAAGGCCGTATTAATCCAGATGTAAAGATGAACTACCTGGCCTCGCCGCCGCTAGTTGTTGCCTACGCCTTGGCTGGAACCATGGACTTCGATTTCGAAAACGAACCACTGGGCCAGGATAGCGAAGGCAACGATGTATTCCTGAATGATATTTGGCCAGATCCCACCGAAGTTCAACAGATCATCGACCGTTCCATTGACACCGAAATGTTCAATGAAGAATACTCGACGATTTTTGATGGCGATGAGCGGTGGCAAGAGCTAGATACCCCTGAAGGCAATATTTTCCAGTGGGATCCTGAATCCACCTACGTTCGTAAACCACCCTACTTTGAAGGTATGGCCTTGGAGCCTGAACCAGTAGAAGACGTATCGGGTGCACGCGTACTGTTGAAACTAGGCGATTCGGTAACGACTGACCACATTTCTCCAGCAGGTGCGTTCAAGTCAGATACTCCGGCAGGCAAATACTTACTGGAGCATGGAGTCGCACGTAAGGACTTCAACTCCTATGGTTCCCGACGGGGTAACCACGAGGTAATGATCCGCGGTACATTTGCCAACATCCGGATCCGTAACCAGATGCTTGACGGCGTCGAAGGTGGCTTTACCCGTGACTTCACGCAGGAAGGCGGACCACAAGCTTACGTCTATGACGCAGCTATGAACTACCAGGCGCAAGGCACCCCGCTCGTCGTGCTAGGTGGTAAAGAATATGGTTCTGGTTCGTCTCGTGACTGGGCAGCTAAAGGTACAGCTCTGTTGGGCATCAAGGCTGTCATTAGCGAGTCGTTCGAGCGCATCCACCGGTCGAACCTGATCGGTATGGGCGTCTTGCCATTGGAATTCCCAACAGGAGAGTCCGCGGACTCACTGGGCCTAGACGGTACAGAAGTCTTTGCGATCTCTGGAATTACGCAGTTTAACGATGGCGAAATTCCTGAAACTGTACACGTCACGGCTACTAAAGATGACGGCACAAACACAGAATTCGACGCGAAGGTTCGCATCGATACGCCTGGTGAAGCCGACTATTACCGTAACGGTGGCATTCTGCAGTATGTTCTACGTCAAATGGCTACGAAGAACAACTAACCGGCAATCGGGGCAACCCAATTGATGCCACAGACATGATGGCCCGATACCTACCTGGTAGGTATCGGGCCATCATTCGTCTGCATACATAATTGTGTGCAGGATGCCGATAGTATTTGGTGAGTAGACAACCTATCTGTTTCAGCGGAGGATCATTGTGAGTATTATCCGTAGCTATTTCACTCCACCAGACGCTAAGCGTCCCTCACATTATCGGGAAGCATGGTGGGATGAAGAAGCCGGCGAGCTCGTCGTGCACCATGGTCAGCTTGGTCATATCGGGACGACAGAGGTAGAAACTGTCAGGAATCAACATGAGGCAGATACCCTGTTGGCTTCTTTTGCTGAACAGAACTCCGCCGATGGGTACCTAGATATTGCAGAATTCCAACAAGAACGGCTAGTTATATCGATTAGGTATAAAAGCCCTAAACTCACCATGGTAGAAGAAACCAACGCCGAGAAATTTGCAGGTCAGTTTACTGCATTATTGGCTTGGCGAGGTCTAGGAGCAGTCGACAAGTGGCAAAGCCTACTAAACGACGGGGAGTTTCAATTTGAAGTCAGCACTGTTCACCGGAACAAGGCAGCACGGTTTGCCAGTGAGGCTTTGAAATATACAGATTTCCGTGCTGATCGCATGCATATTGGAAGGATCTAGAAGTGCAGTTTCGTCGTGTAGGAGACTCCGGTTTAGTGGTATCGGCCATCGGTTTTGGTTGCAATAATCTTGGTCGTGCCGGGGCACCAACTGAAGAACCCGATGCTTCTACCCGGGTAGTTCATGCCGCTGTTGATGCTGGTATAACCTTTTTCGACACAGCCGACACCTACGGCAAAACACCCGGTTTATCAGAACTATATTTGGGTCAGGCGCTAAAGTCAGTGCGTGATCAAGTAGTGATCGCGACCAAATTCGGGATGGATATGCAAGGCACCAACGGCCCAGACTTTGGTGCTCGGGGATCACGTCGTTATATCATTGCCGCAGTCGAGGCGTCATTGAAGCGACTGGGTACGGATTATATTGACTTATTGCAATACCATACGCCAGATCCTTACACACCGATCGACGAAACGCTGGCTGCGTTAGACCAACTGATTGCTGATGGCAAAGTTCGTTACGTTGGGCACTCAAATTTCTCTGGTTGGCAGCTAGCACAGGCAGAATATGTGGCTCAGAACCTAGGCACCCAACGTTTCATCTCAGCTCAAAATCATTACAATCTCATGGACCGCCGCGCGGAACTCGAGATCATACCAGCTGCTCGCAGGTTTGGGCTTGGCCTATTCCCATACTTCCCGCTAAATAATGGACTTTTGACGGGAAAATATTCTCGTCAGGGTGGACCAGATGGTGCTCGGCTGTCGTATGTGCGTCAACATATGGTGGCCCAAGCCGATTGGAGACAACTTGAGGCGTTCTCGGATTTCGCGCAACAACGTGGCGTTAACGAAGTTGACATAGCCTTTGGTTGGCTGGCTGCTCAAAAGCCTATTTCCTCTGTAATTGCCGGAGCAACGCGCATAGAACAAGTACAGCAAAATGCAAATAGCTTGGCTTATGAAATGAATGCAGAAGACCTGGAACTGCTCGATGACATTTTTCCGCCTGCTGATAAGATCGCTTTATACTAACGCGCTGGTATCGTATTGAACGTGCAGGCAATGAATACTCTTGGCGATGTAGCTTTCACGATTAGCGCGTTGGTGCTAGTAGGCCTCATGGTGTGGTCCCTGTGGAACCTTAGCGACTCACCATTGAACCCGATGCAGCGTATCTGGTGGATGTTAGCGATTCTAATATTGCCCGGCGTTGGTTCTATAAGTTGGTGGTGGTGGATCAGACGTTACTATCCCCGTCGAAAGGCTGAAGATCCACATTGGGACTCTGCCGTTGACAAGCATGTACAAAACCAGGTTGGGCGGCCACGGCCCGGCCGGGGACGTTATGGGGATTCTACCGATAAAGCCCGTTAGTGGGTTTCTTCAACTTCAACGAGAATCCACCCGTTTTCAATTGCCGTTTCGTGTCGGGTGAGCGGCGTTTTGGCAGGCCCGGCAGTGGCTTCGCCGGTGGCCTTGTCGAAATGAGAGGCGTGGCAGGGACACACAAAAGGTGCAGAAGCGTCTTCACTTGCACCGACGATGCAACCTTGATGCGTGCAGACTGCGGAATAAGCGTGAACGGTATTTTCTGATTCTCGATAAAGCAGTACTTGGCTGCCACCAACGGTTAACTGCATAGAAGAGCCGGGAGGGAGCTGTGTTAGTTCAATCGCTTGGGTAAATACTCCATCGCTAAATTTTTCTTGCTGAAGGGCTGAAGAACAGGCCGCAAGGGTTACCGCAGCGGTTGTCGCTCCGCCTGCGGCTATAAACGTCCGTCTAGAAGGTGTGCTTTTGCAACAATTCATATAATGCTATTCACTATCTATAATTTTACTGATCCCTCAGGTATTTTAACCCCGTCGATTCACCAACGGTTCTAACGGGTCGGGATCGAGCAGCGCTACCGTGATGACTGCAGATGTTGCCTGGACTTGCCAATCTCGTGCCCCAAGATCATTCAAGCGACGTTCAACTGATTCCGGTGTGATAGGTTCCGGGGGTCGCCAGCAAATCTCCCGGAGCGTTTCAGGCAGCAGAAGATTTTCTAATGGCATATTATGATTAGTGGCCACGCTTGCTAGCCGCTTTCGACATGTCTGAAGTCTACGTGCTGCTAGCGGGTCTGAATCGCGCCATGCTTTTACCGCAGGTGGTCTCTGAGATGACACACGCATGGGCGGTATTTTGTCAGGATCCTGAGAGACTTTGATACCATCTTGCACTGCCTGTAACCAACGGCGGGCGTCACGGGCAGCTGCCTTGCGCCGCATCCTTGGCACTTTCATCAGCTGTGGAACAGTTCGCGGTTTCGATTTTGCTACAGCAATAAGAGATCTGTCGTTGAGCAATTTGCCAGGCGGAACATCCCGTGACCTTGCAAGCTTTTCCCGCGTTGTCCATAAAGATTTTACGATCGCGAGCGTTGGACGATCAGTAATTTCATGAATACCTGAAGTACGCCGCCATGGGTCCTTGCGTGGAGGTTTCTGGGGTCGAGCTAACAGGGCGTGGAATTCTTCATACGCTATGTCAAGCTTATGTGTCTGTTGTAGCTCATCTATGAGAGCGGAGCGCAATTGATGCAATAACTCAACATCAAGTGCAGCGTAGTTTCTCATGTCGTCGGACAGTGGCCGAACGGACCAGTCCGCAGCAGAATGTTCCTTTGCAAGGGTGACGTTCAGTTTATGTTCGAGCAGGGCCGAAAGGCTGACTTTCTTATAACCAAGGAGACGGCCAGCTAACTCTGTGTCAAAAAGTTTGTCTGGCCATAGACCAGCTTGCCGTAACGAAGGGAGATCTTGAATAGCTGCGTGCAGGATCCATTCGACACCCGTTAAAGCCTTTTGGATGGGTTCGAGGTCCGAGAGGGCTTCAGAATCAAGCAGCCAAATCGTTCCGCCTTCTCGTTTGAGCTGAATGAGAAAGGCTCGTTGTCCATAGCGATAGCCACTGGCTCTTTCCGTATCGACGGCGATTGGACCGCTACCGGACCGAAGTTTCTCCGCTACATGCTGCAGTTGCGCCTCAGTATCCACAATTGGAGGGATCCCACCTGCTGGTTCCTCTATCAAAAGAGGCTCATTGTGGTAGTCGCTAGACGAATTAAATCCGTCTGCGGTGGGATGCGCGCTAGAAATCGTTACTTCCTTCGTATTGGATTAAGTGGAATCACACCCTCTGTCACGGGTGGCAAACCGGCGAACGTGCATACCATATCTGTCCATGCCGTCAAATGTCTATTCAGGTGATCGCCAGACGGTGTCCACGACGCGCGCAATTCTAGATCGATTGTTTCATATTGGTGATCGAGCATACCGAAGCCTTTTGACAAAACTCGCGTAGCTGTTCCGCCGGGTTGGCGATACGTAGCGTCCGCTTCATCCAAGGCTTCCATTATCCAGGTCCAGGCTACTTCCGATACCATCGGGTCTTCACCCAAATCTGATTCAATGCTTGTGCGAATATACGTCACAATCCGAAAATTGCCATCCCATATATCCGAATGTTGGTTGTCATAGAGCAAGATGAACCGGCCGACCGCTGAAGCGTCCCCATCTGCGTTCGTAACTTCTGCGCCCATCGCAACGGCGTAAGGGGCCAACTTTGACGGTGCAGGAATCTCGTTCAACTCTACCTCTGTGCGTGTGGTAGCTTGACGCAACTGATCAAGGGCGACCCGAAAAGTTTTCGGTGCGTCTTGAAGCGTCTGCGCACGGGGCTGTTGTAGATTCACACTTCCAGGTTAAACCCCTACTTGAAGGATTCCATGGCGGCGCGCCGAGTGTGCCTAACTGAGGGCTAATCGGAGGATTTTGTCAAATTCAGACTTAGAGAATTGATGCAATAACGCAAATCTGTGGGGGTGTCGAAACCTTCTCCGGCAAATACATGTCCAAGATGTGAAGCACAATTTGCACAGCGTACTTCGACCCGAGTCATGCCCATAGAGCTGTCTTCAACATAGACCACCTGATCGTTACCTGTTGGAGCGAAAAAAGAAGGCCAACCGCAGCGGGCATCAAACTTCGTATTCGATTCAAAAAGCTCAGCTCCACATGCCCTGCAGGAATATATCCCTGCAGTATCTGTATCCCAGTACTCGCCGGTAAATGGTGGTTCGGTGCCGGCTTTTCGAAGAATTTCAAAAGCTTCGGGGCTTAGACGTTCCTGCCATTGTTGGTCTGTCAGTGAACGAGCCTCATCCCGGGACATAGTTTGGTGAGAAGTATCGCGTGTATTTGATGAAGATGTCATAGTACTAATTTATCGTCCGGGCACGATAATGTGCTAGTGGTTTGCCTCACTGCAAAACGGAGCCTACGCAGTCAGGAAAATCTGACTGCTGTACTAGCTAAATAAGTTTGCTGACGCCAGAATATAAGTATGGGTGATACCAGCCTGCCAAATTTTGTTCCCTCGTCTTTTCGTGCGCCTAGCAGCCGTTCAGCAAAACGTACCATTCGGTGGTCAGCTATTGGAGCTGTCACCGGGGCTCTTGTCGGAACCGCATTGGCTGCTATTCCCACTCTGGCGTCAATTTTCGCGCGGACGGTGGTTACTCCAGAGCCGTATCCAGCAGAAGACGTCCGCATCTTTAAATACACGCCTTCGAGCGGCTCCGAGAAAAATGGTGTCATTGAACTTGCGATTACACACCAAACAACTGTACGCGGTCGGTATTCATTGGTTTTCAACGAAGGACGCGGCGTAGCACGTATTGGTGAGGTAGTTTCCACAGATCGACGTAAACATACGGTCACCAGGGTAGTAGAAGAAGTATATAGCGGAGAATTGGCGGATGCAGGTCATGGTCGTTGGGCTGGTTTCGTTTGGCCTACACCACGTGAGGCTGGTTACAAGTATCAAGATGTGATGATCCCAGTGGACGATGGATTAGCTCCAGCTTGGCTGATTGATCCAGTGCGTCAAACGCAGCACAGCAATATTTGGCTCATTACTGTGCATGGCCGTGGCTCAAAACGCAATGAAGGCCTGCGGATGATGAGTATCGCTCAACGCATGGGGATGCCGGGTTTACTGGTGTCATATCGGAACGATGGTGAAGCACCTGACGCGCGAGACCGTAGATTTGGTCTTGGTGCAACTGAATGGCCAGATATCGAAGCGGCTATCCTTTATGCATTGAACCATGGGGCCACTTCGGTGGTACTTTGTGGTTTTTCTATGGGCGGGGCAGTAAGTCTGCAGACTGTACATCGGTCTGCGTTATCCCGTTTTGTCAGGGGATTGGTTCTAATAGGACCAGTTGTTGATTGGATGGATGTACTGCGTCATCAGGCTCAGGCGCATAAACTACCCCATATTGCAGGTACATTAGGTCGCTGGTTGATCGAATCCCCGTGGGGCAAAACAATTACCGGATTGGCAGCGCCAGTTGACTTACGTCGATTAGATTGGGTAACACGCTCAGCAGACCTAACCCATCCGACACTGATTCTTCATTCCGAGGATGATGATTTTGTCCCTATTGGCCCATCTATCAGATTGGCCGAAAAGAAACGACAGCTTGTGAGCCTGATTCGTTTCCAACAAGCACGCCACACCCGTGAGTGGAATGTGGACCCTGCACGATTTGAGTCAGCAATCGTGACGTGGCTACACATGTTGTTGACCGAGGCACCCACGGAACGGTTAAGCTTGTCAGGCCCAAAGGCTGTTGAATAATTGGTGAGCGCCTATAATAGGGGCAGTCAGTTTTCCCTATTGCCCGTAATGTAATACGGGAGAGGAGTTCTATACAGTGGCAGGTCACTCGAAATGGCATACAACTCGACACAAGAAAGCTGCCTTAGACGCTAAACGTGCCAAAATGTATGCCAACCACATCAAAGCAATCGAGGTTGCAGCACGGGCTGGCGGCGCAGATCTAGAAGGTAACCCGGCGCTAGAAGTAGCGGTTACCAAGGCTAAGAAGCAGTCGGTCCCTAACGATAATATTGACCGTGCAATCAAACGTGGGGCTGGCCTTACCGGGGAAGTTATTGATTATGCGGAAATCACGTATGAGGTTCGTGGGCCAGAAGGCTCAGCGCTTCTAGTTGAGTGTCTAACAGATAACCGAAACCGTGCCGCTTCCGAGGTACGCGCAACAGTGACTCGTAATGGTGGCTTTATGGCGGATCCAGGCTCAGTCGCATTTATGTTTGAACGCCGCGGTGTCGTGCGGGTCCCAGCTAAGAATACATCTGAAGATGACATAATGATCGCAGTTATTGAAGCCGGGGCTGACGAAATAATTCGTTCCGGCACAGCATATGAAATTGTGTCTGATCCGGCTGACGTTCAGGGCGTTGCCAAAGCATTGGACGAGGCCGAAATTGAATACGAATCTGACGACGTCGAATTCTTCGCTGCTATGAAGGTAGAACTTGATGCTAAAGCAGCTCGATCGTTTATCCAACTATGGGATGCGGTCGAAGCGCTCGACGATGTACAAAACGTCTATGCCAATGTGGAAATCACCGCAGAGGTACTTGACGAACTGGCGGCACAGGACGCATAGGTGAATCAGAGTGGTGCGCCTTCCCGGGGTGTGAGGGCACTTCGCGTTTGCGCAGTTGATCCAGGTTTGACGCGTTGTGGCATTGCCGTGGTTGATATTGAGACCAACCGAAAGGCCAAGCTAGTCGATGTTATCGTGGTTGGCAGCCCCGGTACCGAACCGATTGGTGAAAGGCTTTCCATTATCGATACCACTATGGATGATCTATTGGGCAGATACCGCCCCGACCATCTGGCTGTGGAACGGATGTTTGCGCAGAATAATACGCCTACCATCATGGGTACAGCACAGGCCTCCGGTGTTGCTATCGCCGCTGGTGCTCGACGCAAAATTCCGGCAGCTCTGCTCACGCCTTCGGAAGTGAAAGCAGCTGTTACTGGCTCAGGCTCAGCTGACAAAAAACAAGTTACCGCCATGGTGACCAGAATTCTTGGTCTTGCAGCACCACCAAAACCTGCCGATGCTGCCGATGCAATCGCTATTGCTATTGCCCATGCTTGGCGTGGCGGACTATTCGGCCGGGGTCTTGATACAGGCAAGCTAACTAGCCCATCACAAAGATCAAAATTTTCTGCAGCAGGTCCGCCCGAGAATCTAACGCCGGCGCAAAAGCTTTGGCTTGCTGCAGAACGCCGCACCAAATAATGAACTAAAACGGGGCTTTGTCGCCCGAGCTGTATTCTCACAGCTCACGGAAAAACGAAGCCAATAAGTAGAGGGAGAATGCATGATCTCGTCGCTGACCGGCGAAATCCAAGAGGTTGCCGTTGACAGTGCTGTTATTGCAGTTGGCGGTGTTGGTTACCTTTTTGCGGCGAGCCCCAATACTGTCTCGGCATTGCGTATCGGCCAAGAAACTACCGTACAGACTTTGCTATTGATCCGTGATGATAACCCTGTACTTTATGGATTTGGGACAGCCGACGAACGAGAAATTTTTGAAATCATGATGACGGTATCAGGAATTGGCCCTAGGATTGCCCTGGCGGTACTGTCTATATTCGAGCCGGATCAAGTTCGGCGCCATATTAGCGAGCAAGATGACAAAGCTTTTACTCAGGTTCCGGGAATTGGGCCAAAGTCTGCCCGGCGCATTATTTTAGAGCTTTCTGGCAAACTTGTTCCGCGCGAAGAAGAGGGGTCAGAGACAAAAACCGTCACGGGGCAACCGGTTTGGCAAGAACAAGTCCAGCAAGCTCTCATTGGGCTTGGCTGGAAGGAAAAGGATGCTGCCAAAGGAATAGCTCAGGCCATCAAAGCTGATCCCGGGCTTGCCGCATCCGCTAACGTATCCGACGCACTACGGGCCAGTTTGCAAAACTTGGGCGATGGCCAAACTAGGCAGGGAATCTAGTATATGACTGAGTCCGCTTTCCCCTCGCATTCCCATTCGAATAATGACCGCCTTGTGACCGGCAGCGCTACCTCTGAAGAACGCGAAGCGGAAGCAGCGCTACGGCCAAAAAACCTGGCTGATTTTGTGGGTCAGCACCGGGTACGAGACCAATTGTCCTTGGTGCTTGAGGCGGCCAAACTCCGCGGAGCAACAGCCGACCACATTTTGTTGTCCGGGCCCCCAGGTTTAGGCAAAACAACTTTATCGATGATCGTTGCCGAAGAGATGGGGGCACCGCTTCGTATATCTTCTGGACCAGCGATCCAACACTCTGGTGATCTCGCCGCAATTTTGTCGTCGTTGACCGAAGGCGAGGTCCTCTTTCTTGATGAGATACATCGAATGTCTCGGCCTGCTGAAGAAATGCTGTATATGGCCATGGAAGACTTTCGTGTTGATATTGTGGTAGGAAAAGGGGCCGGCGCAACGTCCATTCCCTTAGAATTGCCGCCATTTACCATTGTTGGAGCAACGACTCGAGCCGGGCTCTTACCAGGGCCCTTACGTGATCGATTTGGTTTTACTGGCCACTTGGACTTCTACGGGGTCAGTGAATTGGAATTAGTACTGCGGCGTTCAGCGACGATGCTCGATATGCGGTTGAACAGCAAAGCATTCAAAGAAATCGCATCCCGTTCTCGAGGCACCCCCCGGATTGCGAACCGTTTGCTGCGCCGCGTCCGCGACTGGGCATTAGTCAATAAGCTCTATGATGTTGACGAGGCCGCTGCTGCAGCGGCCTTAGATATGTATGAAGTTGATTCGCGCGGCTTGGACCGCTTAGACAGAGCTGTACTGGATGCGCTATGTTCCAAATTCCACGGTGGACCGGTTGGTCTGTCAACGCTGGCTATTGCTGTTGGCGAAGAGGTGGAGACTGTGGAGACGGTAGCTGAACCATACCTAGTCCGAGAAGGGTTACTAGGCAGAAGTCCTCGAGGCAGAATTGCGATGCCTGCAGCCTGGGATCATTTAGGGCTTACGCCACCGGAGGATTCAACTACACACAGTTTATGGTCGTTGATGCAAGAAGGCAGCTCCGCAAGTAGTGATACTTCCTATCGTTTAGATCAACAGCGTGATGGTGCGGTACAAGAAAGTATTGACGACGGTATTTTCACGGATGATGAGGATTAGGTTGCTCAAATGTATTTGTGTCCGTAGCGCTGGATACTGCTACGGGATTCACGCTATATTGATGCGACAGTTAGGATAGGCTCTGACATTATGCGTAAGTTACCGCAGAGTCGGCAACTTTCGGTGTGCATATTGAAAACGCACGGAACAACAACAAGATAGTTGGTAGAAATTCTGATGACTTATATCCCTGAATTAGCCACAGTTGTCGCGGATGCAGAAGGCGGCGGCGAACAGGGCGGCTCCAGCATGTTCATGCTGCTCATGTTGGCGGTACTTGGGCTACTGTTCTTTATGATGATTCGCCGCAATCGTAAAGCTATGCGGAAACAGCAGGAGCAGCGGTCCTCGTTGCAACCTGGTATGGACGTCATGACAACCTTCGGACTGTACGGCACCGTGGTCGATATCGATAAAGAAAACAACAAGGCAACTCTTGAACTATCACCAGGTCAATACGCCACTATTCACCTGCAAGCTGTTGGTCAGGTAGTCGAAGAGCCAGCCGCTGAAGAACTGCCTGAATCTGACATCACGGCTGAAGACATCCCCGACTACCCGGATCAGGCATCGCCGGAATCGTTTGATGACGAATACGGCCAAGAATACAAAAACGATCCACGCGACGACCGCGACCAGTAATACTTACCTAAAAGGCCCTATAAACTCATGGCGTCCAAGACCCCACAATCCCGCGCTCGGCGTACCTTGACGTGGCTAGCTGCGATCATCGTTGGCCTAGGTGTCATTTTGGGTATCGGCGTAGCAACTAACAATACATCTGGTGTACCACTGTTAGCACTTGATCTAGAGGGTGGTACTCAGATGGTACTATCACCGGAAACCTCAACCGGTGAAGCTGTGACCCCGGAACAAATGAGCCAGGCTGTTGAAATTATTCGCCAACGTGTTGACGGTTCTGGCGTCTCCGAGGCAGAAATTAATACCCAAGGCGACAATAACGTCGTAGTGTCCATGCCTGGTACTCCCGATGAGCAAACTCGAGAACTCATTCAGGCTTCTGCCAATATGGAGTTCCGCTCGGTTATTACCGCTGGGTCGTTTACAGCCACGCCGGAAGACGAACGTGAAGATGTCTCAGAGATACCCGAACCCGATGCAGAACCCGAGAATGGATCCGACCCGAATTGGATCACTCCAGAAATCTACGATGAATTTCAGCAAACGGACTGTACTGCACCAGACGCCAACCAAATACGCGATAATTTACCGGCGGACGAAGCTATAGTCGCTTGTGATTTCGAGACAAACTCCAAATATATTCTGGGCCCGGTTGAAATCTCCGGCGATCAGATCGACTCGGCAGATTATGGTATGTCTCAGACGCCTACTGGGGTATCCGCTAACCAGTGGGTTGTCAATATTTCTTTCGAG
Organism: Candidatus Yaniella excrementigallinarum; assembly: GCA_019113675.1. Lineage (GTDB taxonomy): Bacteria > Actinomycetota > Actinomycetes > Actinomycetales > Micrococcaceae > Yaniella > Yaniella excrementigallinarum. Next base: position 4,705 of record DXHA01000060.1, on the reverse strand, counting down.
AGCGAGGGGACCAAAGCCTTCCAAGAAGTTACCCAGCGTCTAACTGGACAAAGCTCACCACAGAATCAGTTCGCGATCTTGTTAGACGGCCAAATTGTGTCTGCCCCGGCCTCACAAGCCGTGATTGCCGATGGGCAAGCACAAATCAGCGGTGACTTCGATGAAGAACGGGCCGGACAACTTGCCGAACAACTCGAGTATGGCGCGCTGCCTATCTCGTTTGATGTTGAATCCGAACAGCAGATCTCAGCCACATTGGGTCAAGATCAACTCTTTTGGGGTTTAGTGGCTGGTTTGATTGGTCTTGGACTAGTTGCTGTTTACCAATTTTTCCAATATCGGGCGCTCGGTCTGGTCACGTTATCTTCCATTGTCATTATGGGGTTGTTAACTTATCTGGCCATAGTTCTGCTGGGCTGGTCCGATAATTATCGTCTCTCATTAGCCGGGATAGCCGGTATTATCGTGTCAATTGGTCTGACTGCAGATTCCTTTATTGTCTATTTTGAACGCATTAAAGACGAGATGCGGAACGCTCGGCCGTTTGAATCTGCCGTAAACTACGGTTGGGAGCGTGCCAAACGAACTATCACAGTATCAAAGCTCGTCAACATTCTTGCGTCCGTTGTTCTATACTTTGTCGCAGTCGGTAATGTTCGAGGTTTTGCTTTCACCCTGGGATTGACATCGATAGCTGACTTGATTGTCGTATTTATGTTCACTCACCCACTGATGCAATTGCTAGCCCGAACCCGGTTCTTTGCGAGCGGCCATCCTATGTCTGGGATGGACCCATCCTTGCTTGGCCAGAAACCGCTATATCAAGGTGCCGGCCGAGTCAGGGAATTTCGGCCTGAAAGCGAAGTTGCACCTAAGCGGAATAAAAAGAATAAACGTTCCGGTAAAGAAGCGGCCCAAAGGCAAACTATTGCAGAACGGCGAGCCGCTGAGCGAGCGGAAATGGTCTCTACGAATAAATCATCTGATGACGAGCCTGCACGGGAGGACTTATGAGTCGTCTAGCTACCTGGGGGAACGAGCTGTATGCGGGCAAGAAATCTTACCCATTTGTTCAGAGATGGAAAACCTGGTTTATCGTTGCTTTGGTACTTCTGTTGGCCGCCGGCGGGATAACTGCTCTACGTGGCGGATTCAATCTAGGCATCGATTTTCGGGGTGGTTCAGAATTTACTGTCTCGGGAGTCGAAAATTCTCATCCAGCGATCGGTGAACGTGTCGTAGCTGACTTAGTTCCCGACGGAGACGCAACGGTAACCAATATCGCCAGTGGCACTATTCGAGTTCAGACTGCTGAACTATCGGATGAACAAACGTTGGAAGTAGCGAATAACCTCCAAGAAGGATACGACGTTCCGGCGGACCAAGTTACTTCTAATTTCGTCGGTCCAACTTGGGGCGACGCCATTTCACAACAGATGCTTATTGGTCTCATAATCTTTTTGGTTCTGGTAGCTCTATATCTCGCCTTTTATTTCCGAACTTGGAAAATGTCGGCGGCCGCAATCGTCGGACTGCTGTATGTTGTTGTTTTAACGGTAGGAATTTACGGAGCAGTCGGCTTCGAGGTAACACCATCGGCTATTATTGGTTTCTTACTGATCCTGTCCTATTCGCTCTACGATACCGTGGTTGTGTTTGATAAAATTCGTGAGAACACGAAATACCTGGAAGCAGACCGACAACGGACGTTTGATGAGTTAGTAAACCTGGCCGTCAACCAAACTTTGGTGCGTTCAATCACCACCTCAATTGTCGGTATATTGCCTGTTGGTTCTATTCTATTTATCGGTGCTGGCCTGTTAGGGGCAGGGACACTGCGGGATATTTCGTTATCAATATTTGTGGGCATTATTGTCGGGACCGTGGCCACATTATTTATTCAAGCGCCGCTGTATGCGCTGTTTCGACGAAATGAATCATCTTTGCAGGAGCGCGACAAACGCATTTTACGAAGCCGCAAGAATCGGGCTGAAGACACGACTGAAGACAACATAACTTCAATCGATACTAACTAGCCGGTATGTTAGGAATACGCTCCGTCCTGTAACCTTATATCCAAGTTGCAGGGTAATGCTTCTAGCTGGAGGTATTCCATGTAGCGAAGAGCTAGGTAAAGCCTCTTGTGACGCGGTAAACTAGCAATTCACCTTCGTAAAGGAGACCGTACGTGGCAAGTCGACCAACTTCATCTCGCAGCGGGCAAATAGGTTCTGACGCTGTTATACCCGCGCGTGGTTTTGGTCGGTTCGCACGGCTCGGAGGGCGTGGTTATTCACCACTGTTGGAGCCTTTGATTCGCACGTTGAAGGTCCGTCATCCAAAAGATGATATTGGACCGATTATTCGTGCTTTCAATGTGGCCAACTATTATCACCGTGATCAATTTCGAAAATCTGGTGATCCGTATATAACTCATCCGGTCGCGGTGGCAACGATACTGGCAGAACTAGGCCTAACCGGGGAAACCCTTATCGCGGCTTTACTGCATGACACAGTCGAAGATACTGACTATGCACTGCAACAACTCGAAGACGACTTTGGTCCAGATGTTGCGCTACTTGTTGACGGAGTTACCAAGCTTGACCGAGTAGAGTTCGGTGCTGCAGCTGAGGCTGAGACTGTTCGAAAAATGATTATCGCCATGGCAAAAGATGTCCGTGTGTTGATGATCAAACTTGCTGATCGGCTTCACAATGCGCGTACTTGGCGGTATGTTCCTCCAGAATCGTCGGCCCGTAAAGCACGAGAGACATTGGATATTTATGCTGCACTAGCACACCGCTTGGGCCTAAATACTATTAAGTGGGAATTAGAAGATCTGTCTTTTGCAGCACTTCGGCCAAAAGTATATGCCGAAATTGTGCGACTGGTAGGGGAGCGGACCCCACAGCGACAAAAAGTCGTTGCCAACCTGACCGAGCAAGTAGATAGTGAACTTCGTGCCTCTAAAATTCGTGCAACCGTCACGGGACGATCGAAACACTACTACTCGATCTATCAGAAGATGCAGGAGCAGGACAAAGAATTTAACGAGATCTACGATCTTTTAGGGATTCGTGTTCTAGTTGACTCTGTGCGCGACTGCTATGCGGTGCTGGGAGCTTTGCATTCTCGGTGGTCGCCCATTCCGGGGCGATTTAAAGATTATATTGCAATGCCGAAGTTCAATATGTACCAGTCTTTGCATACGACAGTGATTGGGCCCGGGGGCAAACGGATAGAAATTCAAATTCGAACCCACGAGATGCATCATCGAGCAGAGTATGGTGTTGCCGCACACTGGGCTTATAAGCGTGGGGGATCAACCAGTGCGGAAACACCTGGTTGGTTGAAGACGGTATTAGATTGGCAAGAAGATGCTTCAGATCCCAACGATTTTCTAGATTCTTTACGAACGGAGATTGGATCATCAGAAGTTTATGTGTTCACGCCCAAAGGTGAAATCAAGGCCTTGCCCTCTGGCTCCACCCCAGTGGACTTTGCCTATAGTGTGCATACACAAGTAGGCCATCGAACCGTTGGTGCACGGGTTAATGGTCGTCTTGTGCCACTGAATACCGTGCTGAACCATGGGGATTCTGTAGAGATCTTTACCGATAAAGATGACAACGCAGGACCTTCCCAGGATTGGTTAGGTTTTGTCCGCTCGGGACGTGCTCGAAACAGAATCCGCCACTGGTTCTCTAAAGAACGTCGCGATGAAATTATCGAGCGTGGCAAAGACTTGTTAACGAAAGAAGCGCGGAAGCATAAGTTGCCACTGCAACAAATGCTAAGTACCGATACGCTGACAAGAGTAGCTGACGAACTTAACTATGAAGACGTTCAGGGTCTATATGCTGGCCTGGGCGAAGGTATCATTTCTTTGCCGAATGTATTACGGCGGATAGAAAAGATCCTTGTACCCGAGGAGCAAAAAGAGCCAGAACCAGATACAGTTGCCATCCCGACAATCCCGCAACCCTCGCGCCACACTGATTCCGGTATTATTGTTCCAGGCGCTGGCGATGTGATGGCGAAATTAGCACGTTGTTGTGCACCGGTACCGCCAGACAACATCATTGGATTTGTTACTCGTGGTTCCGGTATTTCGGTGCATCGTAACGATTGCCCAAACGTGGTGAATACCCCCGAACCCGACCGTTTGATTGAAGTTGAATGGGCTCCGACTTCCGAGTCATCATTCACCGTGGACATCGTGGTTTTGGCATTAGACAGGAAACAGTTACTCTCTGATCTGACAGCCGTGCTGGCGGAACACCATGTCAATATTTTGTCGGCGAATGTTAATACACGTCGGGATCGCGTTGCCGAAACAAGCTTTGTCTTTGAGATGGGCGACACCGGTCATCTACAACATCTCATGAATGCAGTTCGCAGGGTTGATGGGGTCTACGATGTCTACCGTCGCTCTGACCGTAGAAAGACTGCTGCATCAAACTAGCCCAAATACCGGCAGATGTTTACGCTGTTTTATCTAGTAGCCCTTCTAATTGGTAATTTGCTGTATCCATGCCGGGTAGATGAGCCTTTGACTGGAACCGATCCACGAGCGTATCAAGATGTATCATTTTGGTGAGTTCCAGAGCTCGCGATTGATGTCGAGGAGTCCCACCCAGACGTAGCAAGTCTTCGATCGTTAACGCAACACTAGTGACTACGACACCTCCAATTACTAGTAAGT